>NZ_QZFV01000091.1:0-60986 GCF_003600245.1 Amycolatopsis panacis | reverse complement strand
CCACATATCGCCAAGAAACTCCTGCGTCCCGTTATGACGCAGATACATGCACGCGATCTCCACCGCCCGGTGCAATCCACACGACTTCGGCCGCCCGATCTTCTTATTCCACGGCTCGGTCAACGATTCACGGACTCGCCACACAAGCTCCTGCATCTGCGACAACATGAGGCCTGTAGTACGATGGTAGCGCAACGGTTCTCCCGGGTATTGAGAATTCTTTGGTCGGAACTCTCAAATTTTCTCGCGAGGACCGTTGCCTTTCTCGGTGACACGCCGGAGCGGATCAGTAATTCACGTAATTACTCACAATGGTTTTGAATAACGCTCCCGGTCCAGGCACTGGATATCCAGGGCGACATGCCCATCCAGAATATCGGTCACGGTCACGACCCGCTGCGGCATGACAACCACCTCGACACCGAGCATGCCCTGCTCGGGCTTCCCGCCGCACCGGCCAGCACCCTCGCGGCGCAGCCGCGACCCCTGAGGTCAGCCTCGGACCGCTTCCCACACACGCCGGAACCGGCACCTGACCAGCCCAAACCGGCCACCCACCTCGGCGGTCCGAGGATGACCTCACTACTACGGCAGCCGCAGTGTGGGATCTGGCGGCGTGTCGTGGTCATGAAGGCGGCCACCGGGTGATCGACTTCGAGGTGTGTTGGATCTCGAAGAGGACGCGGTGGCCGTGTCGTGGACAGTAGCCGATGATCGGCTTGCTCGCTGGCGGGTCGGGTTCGATGACGTGTTCGCGCTGGTGGCGGGGCGTTTCGCGCAGGCGGGCTCACGGCGGCGGGCGCGGATGTATGTGCTGGGACTGCTCTCAGGCGCGGAGCGGAAGAACATCTGAACAAGCAGGCCGGTTCGCGGCCGGCACACCTGGCAGGTGCGCCGGCCGCGGCCGGACAACAGGCCCGCGTCAATACTTCCAATCCCGCCAACGGAATATTGCGGTACGATCTCCACCGGCCGGATCGACGTCGACCGCCTCTTCAGTCGGCCTGACCGCCCTGGCCGACGTCGCGCCAGTCCTCGATCCCTTGTTCCGCACGATGGATCCTCACCAACGGCGTTGTCACCCGGTCGACCTACGGACAATAGACTGTGATCCATGTCATACTGAGACGGAGATAGGCCCGTAATGACAATGTGTTTCATGATGCCGGGGCCGTGAAAGCCAGGAACGGCTGCGCCCACGTCGCGTAGCCGGGATCGCCTGCGCACCTCTTCCGAAACATACCAGGTGGCAGGCCGGAACAACGAGTCGAGCAGCAGCGCAGATATGGCGGGCAAGGCAAGCGACTTCCGGGCACGATGTGACCTTGCCGCACCACCGAGAGAGGCCAGGACCATCTGATACGACCGGAGAATCACGATGCCCCCCGACCTGCCGCGGAGCGAACCCGGCGAAAAGACGTTGCCGGACAACCTCCACGCACAGCTGACAAAAACCGAAAAACTACACGTCACAGAGTTCGCCAAGGTGGCGCGAGAAATATTCGCGTCCGTGGATGTTCACC
The DNA here is from genome assembly GCF_003600245.1 of Amycolatopsis panacis. Lineage (NCBI taxonomy): Bacteria > Bacillati > Actinomycetota > Actinomycetes > Pseudonocardiales > Pseudonocardiaceae > Amycolatopsis > Amycolatopsis panacis. The sequence continues at coordinate 59,463 of NZ_QZFV01000091.1, read as the reverse complement.
TGGATGACATGGTCCTCGCCTCACTCAAGGCCGTGGAAGCAGAGTCCGTGGTCCTTGAGCTGCACAAGCGGGAATCGACTGACAGAAAACCCGCAAACCCTGTCGAAACATCCACACTCAAGAAATACGTGCACAAGAACGATGGTGCCGCAACGGAAGATCTTTCCGTACTCTACCGAGAATACAGTGCGACCACGCTTGCGGCAGGCGCATCGGAAGTTGCCTGGACCGCTCTGGGCGCATCCGTCCTCTTGCTCGGCGGCTGCTCACCCAAGGAAACGCGCGACGTCATCTGCAGCTTCATGTGCGCCACCGGGTGCGATGATTGCGTCCACGAGGCCGACCGCGCGTCGCCAGGCGGAGGCGAGCGGCTACTGACTGAAGCCAAGAGGCGACGCGCCGCCATCCTTGAAAAAGCGACCTCGATTCACGAAATATGGTCGCGCAACCTCATTCTGACCGGCCTCATGGTGAGCGCGCGCGCCAAGCTGGCACGCCCGGACAACGCGACGTCCTCCGACTACGCTACCGCGCTGATCCGCATGCGGTCGAATCTCACCTTTGGTGAAGTCATGACCGCTCGGCTGGCGGACTTCGGCACCAACTCATTCATGGAGATACACCCACCGGCACCGTGGCGCAGGCCTCCCGGCTACCTCGACACCCTCGGCCTGTGTGCGGCGATGGCGCATGACATCGTGGACTTCGCGAGCGACGAACTCGAAATGGAGATGCTCAACCTCGCCGCACACACGGAACTCGAACACCTCAAGGGCGGCTACGGAACAGCCGGCCAGTTCGTCACCGACATCATGGTGGGCTCGCCGTCGGTCGCGGCTGCCGCGGGGGCGCAGGGCGCCGACGATGCCCTCCGGGTGCCGTATGGCGTGGTGGCCTGGATGTTCGGAACCGGGCGATACAACGCCTGGGAACAAATAGCGGACATCGACGGCCTCCACCTTTCACCGCGTACCGGAAATCGAACATTCCTGTCGACGTTGCACTCGACCTGCGCAAATGTGGTCGATGACGCCGTTTCGTCAATGCCCTCCGCGGACGCCATCGTCTCGCTTCTCACCGCCGGTGACGTCACACCACAAACCACCGGCGGGCTCACGAGCTGGCGTCACGCCCACATGCATCCTGCTCAAGCAAGCCACAGACTCCGAATCACCGATCGACTCCCCCACCGCCACAGGCCACGCACGAGAACTTGCAGCACTGGTAATGACAAAAGCGAGCGCATCAGAACTGGCCCGCACCACGCGGGCGATGCTGGCCGCCGTCGCCGCCGCCGAAATCCGAGGCGAGGATGTTCAGAAAACCTTCCGAAGGCTGTACATACCGCTGGTAGCCGCATTCGCTCTCAGCGGCCTCTGCGACACGTCCAGAATCGGAAGCCACCTCGTCGCCGCTCTTGATTCCCCAGCAAAGCGCTAGCCGGTCGAGGCGCAGCCCGCCGACCAGGAGCTTGCCGGCCGCGCATTCGCCGATTCCCGAAGACCGGGTTGCCGGTCTGCTGATCTTGCTCTATGCCCGATGGCCATCGGCCGTCAGCCGACTCACGGGGGAACACGTCGAGCACCACGACCACGAAGTGCGGTTGCGACTAGGCCGCGAACCGGTGGTGCTTCCCGAGCCCCTTGCCGGACTCACCCTGCAGCTCGTCGCTTCCCGGCGCGGTCATGCCGCGATCGGCGACAAGGGAGCCTTGCCCTGGCTGTTTCCCGGCGGACAACCTGGCCGCCCCATCAGCTCCTATCAACTGGGCCGACGAGTCCGCCAACTCGGACTGCAGCCAGGACAAGCACGATCCACCGCTCTGTTCCAGCTCGCCACCGAACTGCCCGCCGCCGTTCTGGCCAAGATGCTCGGCATCCACATCAGCGTCGCGGTCGCCTGGCAACGCACAAGCAGCGGCGACTGGGCCACCTACGCCGCAGAAGTCAGCCGACGCACCTGAGGAACCGACATGAGCGATGCGGCACGAACGCGACTGGAACACCACGGACCAACCGCCGATGCCGCAGCGCTGCGGGCACGGCTGTCGCATGTCTACTGGCTCGCTGGCGGGAGCGGCGCAGGCAAGTCGACCATCGCTCGTCGGCTCGCAGCGCGGCACGGTCTGCAGCTCTACGTGACCGACGATATGATGTCGGATCACGCCAGCCGGTGCACGCCCGAAGACTGCCCGTTCCTGAGCGAGTTTCAGGCCATGGACATGGACCAGCGATGGGTGGACAGATCTCCGGAAACGATGCTGGAGACGTTCCACTGGTTTCGAGGGGAGGGCTTCGGCTTGATCGTCGAAGACCTCCTGCGTCTCCCGAGAGAACCTGGTGTGATCGTCGAGGGCTTCCGACTGCTGCCACACCTGGTGAAGCCGCTCCTTGCCACACCCGGTCACGCCGTCTGGCTCCTGCCGACCCCTGAGTTTCGCCGGACGGCGATCGAGAGCAGGGGCTCGGCATGGACCATCGCCGGGAAGACCAGCAATCCGGAGAAGGCCCTGCGCAACCTGCTGGAACGCGATCGAATGTTCACCGAACACCTCTACGAGCAAACGAAGTCTCTGCAACTGCACGTCATCGAGGTCGACACCACGATGACCGAGGACGATCTCGGCCGGCGCGTGACCGAAGCATTCGGACTCTGATCCGGGACAGTTCACACCGCCACCAGCCGGTCTCGTCGCAGGGCAACGTCGGTGTCGATGATGGGCGGCAAGCCATGGTCGGGCCATCGAGGAGAGGTATTCAGACAGTCGCAATATCTGACGTCGCCAGAGGCGGTCTGTCCCGACGAGGCCAGCCAATCGCACCTGGCCTTCCTCCCCCGACGACGATCACTGCGCCCCAGAGAGGAATACCGGGTCCCCACCGACGCCGAATGGCAGGAATTCCTCGGCCACTTCGAACGGCGCACGGTCTCCACCAGAACCTGCCGCCGGGCGTTCAGCACCCCGTGCATCCACGAGCACGCCTGCATCCGACGAGCGGTCACATATGCCGCCACCCGGTGAGATGCGGTGGCGAACCTTCGTGTGTCCTATCCATATTCATCACCTCTCTGTGAGGCCACTCGAAGATGCCTACCAGGTGCGAATATCACCCGGTCGCTGCTGCCGCACGGCCACGCTGTCGGTGAGATCGTGGATGCCGGCGCGACCACAGGCGCCGTAGCATTCTGCAACCAACCTCAGGCACAGGTACCCATACTGGATGCCCAGCATCGTCTGCCCGCGCGAGCTGCGATGTACCCAGGCAAGCTCGGCGGAATGCACTACGCAGACGTCGACCCACCATTGTTCATCTCTCCGCACAGTTGGCCACAGGAAAGTCGACAGGATGTTCACGAGGCTGGGTGATACCCCCACCACGGCCACGGAATTTTATATTCCCGTAACGCGCCAAAAGGAGCAAGGTTCGACACAATGGAGTAGCACCGGCCACGTCGGTCATGCAACGACGACCTGAACGGGGGATGGATGGCGATGCGTCGCACGTGCAACGATGGACGGCGAACGCCATTCGCGCTGCCAACCCGGAATGAGAGGACGAAGGGGCGCGGGGAAGCCGAACGGCACTCGAACAAAGGTCGCCCCATCCTCGCCACTGGCACCATTATTACTGGAGTGATGGCATTCCCTATGCCGGAAAGGTCGCGCATGGCTGATCTGATCTGTTATCGAGGTGAACAGCATAACAGATGGGGATTACCCACACTTCGCCTGAATGACGGCCTGACCGTTCGCGACCCACTGCCGGGCGGGGAACTGCCGAAAATTCGCCCTGCGGATGTTAGAAATTCCCTCGCACTAAAAATACGGACACTAATCCAGGCGAGCAGAAAAGTAGAAACGGGCGCAATATCGAAGAAGGACGTGGCCGACTACGCGCAGGCGCTGAGAAAGGAAGGGCAAACCTACGCGATAGCAACGGCCAGAGACAAGGGAGGAGCATTCGATATGGCCTACTCCTCTTTCTACACCATCGTCATTCCGTCCGCGCGAACGTTCAGATGGGGAGAAAACCTGACCTTAGGAAAGGAAGAAGACTGGGTTACGACGACGGATGTCATAACGGAGGAGTACATTGTTCTCAACGCGCCGAGCATCGAGAAGTCGACCGTTCTCGGCTTTGGCCACAAGACTGGAACATGGGAGGTGACCTTTTTTACAGACCTGCCCACGAATTGGGTGAAGAAGGTCGACGGCAAGGACGTCTCAGAAGTCAAGATCAAGAAGAAATCGGCCTTTGACGAGGAAGATCGTAGACTTATGCAAAAGCTGGTGCGACCACGCGGTAGATGGGTAGATACGGCAGGAGCGGGAGATATTCATGCCGTTGCGCGTTACTGATCTGCGAGCTAAGCTGGCCGCCGCCGATTCCCTGCTGGAGTTCTCGCCGGAATTCCTTCAACTGGTTCCAGCCGTGGAGCTGTTCACGAGATTCCTCGGGGACGCGTTGCTGAACGTACGCGTGTTGTCCGTCGACGTTGACGCGTTGATGGTGGAGGGCACTGTCACCATCATCGGGCAGGCCGCCTCCACGGCTCGCATCGTATTCCAGACCGACGACGCGGAAGAACATGTCCTCGGTCTTCGTGTCGATGTGGTGCTCCTGGACGACGGCCCGGGATTGCCCCCGGAGATCGCTGACATTCCCGCTGTGCTGGCAATGTTGGGACTGGGTCCGCTACACCTGGTGTTCGGTATCGAACCGACCGGAGACGGCCCCGCGTCGGCGCGTCCGCGCGTCGGACTCGGCATCGAGTTGCTGTTTCCCCGACCGGACACCAGTCCCCGCCCGTACGTGTGGGCGTATCCCCCATGGGGGTCCGGGCAGCCGTGGTACTTCTTCGGGTCCTTCGACAAGGTCCGGCTGAACGGCCTTGACGATCTGCTCAAGCTTGCGGCGGGTGATTTCGACCTGCCCGACGATCTGGGAACCGGTGAGCTGGCCCTGAACGCGCTCGCGTTCGACGTCGTTCCCGCCGACTCGACCAGCGCGGTCGACCTGCGATGGCTTTCGCTGGGCGTCGGGATCGGGCTGGCCGGACGATGGGACGCGCTACCCGGCGTCCTGGCGGTGGAGGATCTGGATGCCGCCTTTACCGTCGCCGACCCGCTGGGCCGGCCGGAAGTGGCCGTCGTTCTGGGTGGGCGCGTCCGGTTGGGCGAGGACATCCTCGTTGATGTCACGGTGATGCTGCCGGGCAGGTCGCTGTACGGGGTGCTGGCCCGGCCGGTGGAGCTCGGGTCCCTTCTGGAGGACCTGTTCGGGAACATACCGCTGTTCGGTGACCTCGTTGTGAGCCGCTTGGCCGTGTCCGCCGAGATGGGCGGCGAGCCGAGTTACGCGCTCGAACTCGACCTCGACAACGTGTGGACGATCGTGGAAGGCATCGCGCTCTCGTCGGTAGACCTGCGCGTGGTGAAGGAAGGTGGCACGGTCAGCGCCACCGTAGGCGCGGTCTGGCAGGTGGGAGACGGCGCCTTCCACGTGCTCGGCGCCTGGGCCGCCGGCGGTGACTGGTCGTTCACCGCCACCGCCGAGGCAATCGAGCTGTCCGAGGTCCTGGACTCCCTCGGCATCCAGCCCCCGGACGTGCTGAGCGGGATGGCCTTCGACCGCCTTGCGATCACCTTCGACTCCGCCGGGCACGTCAGCGTCGCCTGCGAAGCACGGTTCGAACTCGACGAAAAGCTGTCGCTGCTGACCGTGACCTTCGACGCCGAGCGCGGCGGGCAGTCCCGGAATCTCGGTGTCCTGCTGGCGGTCCCGGTGGACACCTCCGCCGGGGTTGAGCGGATCCTGGAGTTTCGCGGGGAGTTCTCGGCAGGCCCGTCCGGCAAGACCGTGACGGTGGCCTGGACCGGATCCCCGGGCATCGGCGCCGCTGAGCTGGCGCGCGGTTTCGGTCTCGAACTGCCCTCGGACGCCCCGGCCAGCCTGCTGCCCTCGCTCGCCTCCATCGGCTTGCGCCGCGACCTCGGCTCCGGTCGCACTGTGCTGGCCGCCGCGACCGTCAGCGGGAACGGCATCGTCCTCGGCCTCGTCCCGGACGCCGGCCGGACCCGCAAGGTCTTCCTGGCCGGCTACGGCCTGGGGTGGTCCCTGTCCGACCTCCCGCTGATCGGGGGCGGCATCCCCACCGACGCCGATTTCGGCGTGGACGCGATCGCGATCACCGCCGCCGACGCCCCGATCACCGCCGTGCAACGCGGCCTGGTCGATGCCGACCTCGCCGTCCTGGAGATGTTCACCGGCACGGTCTTTCCGCGCCTGCCCGCCCTGACCCAGGACGGCTCCCTGGCTCGCGGGGTCTACCTGTCGCTGGCGTGCGTGCTCGGCGGCGAGCCGTTCGCCATGCCCGCGGTGCCGCTCACCGGCGGCGCCCCGCCCCGGGCCACGTTGCCCGCCGCATCGCGGGACCAGGTTCCGCTCGCAGTCCGTGACCTGTCCGCCCCCGACGCCCCGAGCGCCCGGTCCGATGTCGGCCACTCGTTCGGACCGTTGTTCCTGCGGTCGGTCGACATCGGTTTCGACCGTGGCGCTGCGCTGCTCAACCTGGACGCCGAACTCGGCGCGGGCGGCCTGACCCTGGCCGTGCAGGGGCTGGCGTTGGGCGTGGACCTGGACGACCTGGCTTTCACCTGGAAGCTTTCCGGTCTCAGTGCCGAGTTCGACCGGCCGCCGCTGCGGATATCCGGAACGCTGGTCAACAAGACACTTCCCGCCCGCCAAGGCGACGACCTGATGCTCGCCGGCGTGCTGATCGTGCAGATGCCGCAGTTCGGTGTCACCGCGCTCGGCGCCTACCTGCGCAAGACCGGCGCGAAGCCCTCCCTGTTCGTGTTCGGCCGTGGCCAGGCGGCACTCGGCGGGCCGCCGATTTTCCGGGTCACGGCGGTCAACGCCGGCTTCGGCTACAACAGCCACATCGATCTGCCCGACGCCGGCGGCGTCGAGTCGTTTCCCTTCGTAACCGGGATCACCGGCGATCTTCTTACCGTCCTGGACAAGCTCACCGGCCGCTGGGTGACGCCCCGCGACGGCGCGATCTGGCTCGCGGCGGGCCTGGACTTCACGTCGTTCCGACTCGTCCTCGGTCGCCTGATGCTGTTCCTGGAAATAGGCGACGGCCTGACCCTGGGTCTGCTGGGCACCGCGCGCGCCGCGCTGCCGCCGACAGACACAGCGCTGGCCGAGGTGAACCTCGCCATCAGTGTGCTGTTCCGCTCGGCGGTCGGCGAGTTCCGCGCGACGGCGCAGTTGTACGACTCCTTCATCATCGACCCGGCCTGCGCGCTGACCGGCGGGTTCGCGTTCATCCAGTGGTTCGATCCCCACCCCCGTGCCGGGGACTTCGTCCTCACGCTCGGTGGCTACCACTCCTTGTTCGAGAAACCCGACCATTTCCCGGCGGTGCCACGGCTGGGCTTTCGCTGGTCGATGGGCGCGGTGGACATCACCGGCACAGCGTTCTTCGCGATGGCGCCCTCGGCGATCATGGCGGGCGGCACGCTCGACGTCCGGTACAAGTCCGGGCCGCTGGAAGCCTGGCTCACCGCCTACGCGCACGTGCACGCCCGCTGGAAACCGCTCTGCTTCGAGGCCGGTTTCGGCGTCACCGTCGGTGCGAAACTCAAGCTGCTGATCACCTTCCGGGGCGAGCTCGGCGCGGAACTGGCCATCTGGGGCCCGCCGACCGGTGGCACCGTGACGGCGAAGTTCGTGTTCGTCAAGGTGACAATCGACTTCGGCCGCGGCCGTAAACAGCCCGCCACGATCGACTGGCAGCAGTTCGCCGAACTGCTGCCACCGAGCGAGAAGGCGCTGCGGATCACCGTCCCGGACGGTCTGCTCGCTGACACCGAACCGCCCGCCGGACGCCTCGACGAGGACGGCAAGGACGACAAAGAAGGCAGCGAGCGGCTCCCGTGGCTCATCGACTCCGCAGGAGCGACCTTCCGGATCGACACCGCCGTGCCCGCCTCCAGCACCGCCTTCCAGGACCGTCCGGCGGACGGGGACACCCCGCTCGACATCCGGCCCCTGGGCAGGACCGGCATCGACAGCCCCTTGCGGGTGCGGGTGGCCCGCAAACCCGCCGCGGGCGACACGTCATCGTGGCAACCGCTGGCCGACGACGGCGACTGGGTCGACTCACCGATCCTGGGCAACGTGCCGACCTCATTGTGGGGAACACCCGGGGGCAACCCGTTCTCCGCGGACGAGCGACTGCTGCGCGGCCGTCGCACCGGTATGCAGGTCGTGATCCCGCCGCCGGTGTCCACCGGTACGCCACTGCCGCGGATCAAAGACAGCTCGATCGCGTACGAGGAACTCGACCCGGCCGACAATCCACTGGACCCAGCGGGCCGGCCGGCCGGCGACGGCGCGCGTCAGGCTGCGGGCGCCGTCGGCGTGGTCGCCGCCACCATCACGACCACGGCGACGGCCCGCACCCGATTGCACAGCGCGCTGGGCACGCTGCTGACGCCATCCGGTTTCGGGTCGCTGCCCGACGACTCGCTGACCGGTCTGGAGACGCACCTCAATGACTCGGGCCTGGGCGCCGCGCCGCTACTGCTGACCTCTTCGGGGAGTGACGTGTGACGAGGATCCGAACCCTGCGCCGTGCCGCGGGCTTCACCCTGGACCTGACCGACGACCTGCAACCCCGCATCCCCGCCGGACAATTCAGTATCGGCGCCACGCAGGCCATCGAGGGCATCGACACCGGCGGCTACCTCCCCGGCCAAACCCGGTACTTCGAGGTTCGCGCGCCGCAGTTCCAGCTCGCCCCGGCCACCGTGCACGCGGTCAACCCGTTCCCGGATTCGGTTGGCGCACTGGACCGGACACTCGCGCACATCACCCTCAGGGGCAGGACCCTGCCGTGGGCGCGGACCCTGGATCCCGACGACATTCTCGACACCGGCCCGGCCCTGGCGCGTCCGCCGTGGCTGGCGCTGGTGGTGTTCGCCGCCGGGGAACTGCCCGGCGACCCGGAGGCGACCGGGCAGACCGAGACAATGACGGTCGAGGACCTGCTGTGGCCGAGCACGCCGGACCCCTCCGTGGTCCGCCCCAGGATCTCGCGCCACCAGGTCGTCGGGGACCCGTCGCGGCCGGTCGAGACGATCGTCGTTCCCGGCGGCGTGTTCGCGGAGGTCTGCCCGCGGCAGGACGAACTGCGGTACCTGGCGCACGTGCGGACCGTCCATGCCGATGCCCTGCTGCGGGGCGAGGACCCGATCCCGGGTGAGTTCGCGACGCTATTCGCGTCGCGGCTGCCCAACACGGCGGGTGGACGCCATGTCGCGCACCTCGTTTCGTTGGAAGGCTGCCTGGACGCGCTGGACACGGCCGGCTCCGACGGCGGCGCGGGCGACGTGCGGCTCGCGTCCCTGCACCACTGGTCGTTCGACGCACTACCCAGCGGGGCCGTGGGCTTCGCCGAACGCGTCCACGATCTCCTGTTCGACGACGACCACGGCGCCGCGGCACGGGATCTCCTGCTCCGGATGCCTCACGCCCAGCCCGAGCCCGGATCGGACGACGCGACCAGACGCGCCGCCGAGCGCCTCGACCAGGGCTGGGTGCCGCTGCCCTACCAGGTCGCGTCTGGCGAGGAAACATTCGCGTGGTACCGGGGACCGTTCACGGCACGGCCGGCCCGCCCACCCGCCGGACTGTCCGAGGATGCCTGGGCCGCCGCCGAAGGACTGCTGGTCTACGACGAGCACCGGGGGATGTTCGACACGACCTGGGCCTCGGCGTGGTCGGTGGGCCGCGCGATCGCCCTGGCCGATGACGACTTCGCCGCTCGGCTCAACGCCTGGCGCACCCGCGTCCGGCACCGTGGCGCGGCGCTCGCGCAGCGCCTAGCCGCAGCCTCGGCACACGAGGACATCCACAACGCCGACGCGGCCGCACTCGCGGTCTGGTCCACCCCCCGGCCGCGGCTGCGGGCCTTGACGGAACTTGCCGAGTCGGGATCCGCCGAAACGGTTATCAGGGCCCTGAGCGAGGTCGTCCCCGGCGAGCGGCGGGCTGCCGGCGGCGGCGCGCCCCCGACCCAGACCGCCACGCCACCCCGCCGCAAGTCCGTGCGCCGCGTGCTGAACGATCTGCTCGGCGAGACGGCCATGGCGACCACGACCGCCTTCGGGTCGATGCTGCGCGAAACGATGGCGGAGGACAGCCTGCCGCTCGACCAGTGGCTGCGGCGGCTGCGGCTGTTGCACCCGGTGCCCTTCGATCACCTCGTCCCGTTCGAGGCGATGCTGCCGCCGGAATCAGTACGACTGTTCCATGTGGACACCGTGTGGCTGCGCGCGGTACAGGCCGGCGCGCTCAGCGCCGGGGAGAACAGCGTCACCGACGAGGCGCTGGCCGCGCTCGCCGCACCCTGGCGTCAGGCGTCGCAGGACCCGGATGAAACCTGGCCCGCGGCGGGGCTGCTGATGCGCTCGGCACTGACCCGCGAATGCCCCGACCTGGTGATCCAGGGCTGGCACGGCCGCGAGCCGGCGCGGCTGCTGCGCCGCGACGTCCTCGACGGCGACATCCTGCTGGTCCTGTTCGACCGCGTCCCGGACACCCTGGAGCTGTCCGAACCGCCCGAGGGCCTGTCCTTCGGCATCGATCCGCACCCAGAGGCCGGCGTGCCGGTGGTGAACCTGCGCGCCCTCGGCCCGGGCGACACCGGAAAAACCCTGACCGGCGTCTATTTTCCGGAGGATCCCGGCGCTGCTGGACTGACCCCCTACCTGCGCCCCGGCGCCACCGGCCGGCGGGTGCTGGATCTGCACCCGCACGACAACACCCGCCTGCTCGGGGCCTTGCGCGACCGGCTCGTCGCGGCCGGCCAGCTCGCCGGCGGGGACGAGCTTGGCCCGGCCGCGTTCGCGTTACAGCTCGTCAACATTCCGTTCCGACAGTTCATCGACCCGGTGTCGATCAGTGGAGAGGTCTGACATGGGCGCCCCGACCACGATTCTGGTGCCGATCCAGCTCGACGCGCTCGTCGTCAACACCGAGGTGCGGCAAGGCCAACCGTTCCAGCGGTGGCAGGCCAACTACGCCCTGGTCCGCCACCGCCTGTCCCCGGAGCCGCCGCCGTTCGCCGGGATCGACACCGAGATCGCTGTCCAGCCCGACCGCGAGGGCGTGTACCTCCAGTGGCAGCTACCGGCCGCGCTGACCCACGGCGAAGGGGAACACCCCGACGCGGACGTCGAGTTCCCGGTGGTTCCGAACCGGTGGCTGGTCGTGCGGACCTGGAACGAGGACGGGACCCGGGCGCGTGCCGCGTGGCTCGTCGAAAGCGACTACCTGGATCCTGAGGCGGGCACAAGCCCCTACCTCGATCGCGACGGCCAGGTCACGCGTATCGGTCGCCGGATCGCGCTGGACGAGGGCCGTTGGGCCGAGCCGGGGCCACCGGAGGGCGGCCTGTTCCTCACCGCGGTCGGGCCGGGTGTGGCCACGTTCTCCGCCTACCAGCCCTACAACACGAATGTCTTCTCGATCCACGACACGCTCGACGAGCTGGATCCGGCCCAGCGGCACACCGTGTCCTACCTGGTCGCGGGCTGGTACAGCACCGTCTCCCGCGACCCGGCCGGAGTCCGCGACCCGTCGGAGCTGACAACGCTGCTGGAACACTTCGGCTGGCAGATCGCGGGCGAGGAAACAGGGATCGAGTCCGGTTCGACCCGGATGATCTGCCATGGCACGGTCCTCGGGCTGACCTGGAACCGGGGCGGTGAGATGCCTGACTCGCCGCGGCCCGAGACAGTCGACGTCGCGGTCGGCCACACCTCCGCACACGCCAACGGAGCCTTGCTGGCCACCGCCGACATCGAAGGCGCCGGGGGCGCGTTGAGCCCGGCGGCGCTGCTCGGCGCGCTACACCTGGGTGTGCTGGAGGACGAGGACGAAGCCGACGGCGAGTTCAACGCGGCGCGGCGCACCCTGGCGTCGTGGTTCGAGCCGGCGGCCTCGGGTTACGAATGGCGGCTGGAACAGATCCCCGCCGGCCCGGACGAGCAGTCCCCGGCCGCCCGTCGGGCCGCTCGGGCGTCGGCGATCGCGTTCCTGGATCGCCTGAACACCGACCAGGCGGCGTATGACAGCGCGGCCGCGGACCTGACCGCCGCGCGGCGCCGGCTCTACGACCTGTGGTGGGCCCAGGGGCTGCCGCAGTTCCCGGAACCGCTGCCCGACCAGCCCGCGCCCGCGTCGCCGGGTGCCTACCAGCAGGCGTTGGACGAGCGGATCGCGGACGCCGAACAGGATGTGCGGCGCCGCGAGGCCGCAGTCGCCGACGCCCGCGCACTGATTCCGTGGGGGATGACCGCGGACGAGATGGACGCGGCGATCGCCGCCTACGCCGGGAACAACATCCCGGACTTCGTCCTCAAACGAGTCCCTCTCCCCGCGGCCTACGGCCCCAACGAGCCACTGGTGCTGCTGCGCGGATCGAAGTCCGACCAGATGTCGCTGGCCACCGCGGCCGAGCAGCTCGTCTGCCGACGACCCGCCGACCTCGTCACCGGCGTCTATCTCGACACCGAACGCACCCGGCGGGTCTCGTATCCGACCGGCACCGTCCCCGAGCCGGCGAATCTGCCCGCCGACCCACCGGAACTGGCCGCGCTCCTCGCGGAGTTCGCCCACCTCGACCCGGCCGGGGCCGACGAACTCGCCGACGCGACGGACTTGACCGCCGCCGACCGCGCAGCGCTGCGGGAGGCGATGGCCGATCCGCACGGACGAGCGGACGGATCGGTCCCCCAACTGGGCACCACCGCATGGCGTCAACCCTGGTCACCGTTGTTCTTCCAATGGGAAGCCGACTACTACCCGATCACGTTCACCGCGCCCGGCGACGCGGCGGATCCGGCCCTCGCGAACTGGGCGTTCGACGGCGACCGCTACCACTGGACCGGGCGCGGCGCGGTGCTCGACCCGCTGATCCTGCGTGGACGCCAGTGCCTGACGCCGACACCGGCGATGGGGATGGCCGGCGCCTTCCACCGAGTCGCACAGAACCTCCCGGCCGGGCTCGGCGCGACCCTGCACGACCTCGGCGACCTCGCCGCACAGGCGGACCTGACCGCACAGACCCTCGACGGCCACAACGACCAATTACTCGGCCGCTCGGTGAACCCGGCCGTGGCGTTCGTCGGCGCCGCGAACAGCACCGACGCCACTGCGGACGTACGCAGCGTGATGACACCCGGCTCCCGTGCCGTGCGCGACGCGGTGGCCGAGCAGACCGCACTGCGCCGCCCACCAGAGGTGTCCTCCCTGCCCGGGCTCGATGACAAGTTCCCGCCGTCCCGCTTCCAGGTCGTGCGATCCGGGCAGCTGGCGTTCGTCCGGGTGAGCGTGGTGGACCGGTTCGGGCGCGCGGCGCCGGTCGTCATCCCCGACCCGATCGGCGAGCGGCAGCCCGGCGACGGCGCGTTCGAGACCATCGGCAACGGCACGCCGGCCAGCCAGTTCCGGCCGATCCTGGCCGAGGACCTACGGCCGGATCGCGACACCGAGAACAAGCCGATCACCGTCATCGATCAGGACGCGGAGCGCTTCGTGGAACTCAAGCCCCGCCTGCCGCAGGCCGCTCGCACCCGACTGGACCCGCTGACCGCAGCCGACGACATCCCGGTCACCGAGGAACACGCGGGCGCGGCCCTGGGCGGCTGGCTGCTCGCCAACCACCTCGACCGCTCGATCCTGTGCTACGCCGCCGACGGCACCGGCCTGGGCGCCGTCGCCCGGGCCGTCTCCACCTCGGGGGCGGCGATCGCCGGCTGGCTGTCCCTGCCGGACTCGCCCTGCCCCGACGTCGAGGACCTCGCCGCCCACCACCCGCACCTCCACGACTTCGTCGTCGCACTGATCGACCGGGGACCGGCCGCCCTCCAAGCGCTGCTGGGCGCCGTCGAACGCACCCTGACGACGATCGCGCCGACCGGCGAACTCCCCGCCGACACCACCGTCGCCCGCCTGCTGGCCCGGCCGCTGGCGCTGGTCCGGGCGCGGGTCCGCATCGACCTGGACGGCCCGCCACTCACCGATCCGGCCTGGAAGAACCTGCTCGATCCAGCACCGTCCACACTGGACACGATCCGGTGGCCGGTGCGCCTGGGCGAACTCGACGACCTCGGCGACGGCCTGGTCGGCTACGTCCGTGAACGGGAATACCACACCTGGCACAGCGTCCTGTCCCCCGAAGACCTCGCCACGATCGGCGACGGCGCGGGCTATCTGACGCCGATCGAGGCCGGGCACGGCATCGCGCTGCCCGCGCTTGACCCGACCGCGCACGACGAGCGGAGCACCGCGCGACTGACACTGCTGATGGACCCGTTCGGGACGGTCAACGCCACGACCGGCATCCTGCCGACCGCCGCTCTGCGCCTGCCGGCCGGGGCGTTCGAGACTCCCCTGGCGCGGATCGCGGCCGCCTTCCGGTTCGGGCCGCTCCTGGTGCGCCCGCTGCCCGCCGCCGAGGGTGCGGATCCCGCCGAACTCGACGGCGTCCTCGCCCTGACCCGGCCACCCGATCAGCATGGAGTCTGGCAGTGGTACCAGCCCGCTGCTGAGGGGACCTGGCATCGCTTCGCGACCAGGCCCGCGACCACCGCCCCCGTCCTGCCCCTGCCGCTCCCGCGACTGCGGACCGGCTGGCTCCAGGTCCACCCCGCCGCCGAGGAGACCCCATGACTGGCGCCCACGACCTCAGCGATCCGATTCCCGAATATCCGCCTCCCGCCTACGCCCTGAGCGAGGACGGGGAACTCGACTACGCCCTGACCTCGACACCGTTCCCGCTCATGGCCAGCCCGCCCTCGCCCGGGCCGCTGGTAGCCGCTGAACTCGACCTCGTGATCACCGCGGCCCCCGGCAAGAAGGTAACGTGCAGCAGGCTGGTGATCGCGCTGCCGCGAGGAACCCAGCCGCAGTCGCTGGTGGAGTCCGGGGACGGCATCGAGGTGAGGTTCTCCGACGACTCCTGGTCGGCCGCGATCGCCGGCACCGAAGGCACGGTCGAGTGCGTCCTGACCTCCGAGTACGACTTCTATGACTTCGAGGGCGAAACACTGGTCGTCCACCTTCGTGGGGTCGGGGTGAACCGCAGCGCCGGGAATACCGAGGTGACGGTGACCGAGCACTGTCGCCTGCCCGGCGACGATCAAGACCGTGTGACGACGGTCCGGCTGAGGAACATCGAGAAGGAGCCGTTTCGTCCCGCGATCGCCGCGGGCTCGCCGAATCGTTTCTCCGTACACCGGGGAGCACCGTCCGAGAACAACCCCGCCCCGGCCACCACAGTGCGGGCGGGCTCGACGGTCACGCTGCGCTGGCGCAAACCCGAGGCTGCCCGGCAGTGGGTGTTCGCGCAGTACCTGAGATCCGAGAACGGCTTCGCGGGCAAGGAAGTCACCGGCGAGTCCACTCTGGCCAGCGACCCCCTCAACCGGACGACCACCTTCACCCTGCGGACCATCACGACGGCGACCAGAGAGATCACCGACGAGTCGGTGACCGTGCAGGTATCCAATCCGACGCTGGCCGGGCTCACCGTCCGCGGCCCGGTCGGCGTCCCGGCGTCATTGACCCTGGGCGGCGACCTGAAAACCGGCAGGACGCCCACGGATGCACACGGCCTCACGGTCGCCGGACAGCTCACCGCGACCGGTGCCGCCACGGTGACCGACACGCTGACCGCGCATCAGGGCATCGCCATCGCTGGACCGCTGACCGTGCGCGGGACGCCGACGTCGGGGGCGTCGACGATCTCCGGGCAGGTCACCGCCGCGGCGATCACGGTCCGGAACCTGACGGCGACGAACTCCGTCACATTGTTCGGCCCCCCGGTCAAGGTCATCCTGACCAAGCCCAACCTGCCCTTCGTGGCGCAGACCGAGGGCATCCTGGTGGTTCAACTGCTCAGCGCGCACCTCCACAAAGATACGCTCATCGTTGAGGTGAACGCGGGCGGCCAGCAGTGGTCCGCAATGCTGCTCAGCAACGGACTCAACCTCGCTCCTAGGTCGGACTCACTGCTCATTCCCCTGCGCCCAGGCGACGAGGTCACCGCGTCAGGCTCGGCGACACAGCACCCTCCGCTAGTCAGTCATCAAAGCGCATGGCTGCCGACGGGAGGCCAGGCATGACCACCCCGGGCACACCGATCCTCACTCGCGCCGTCCACACCGAACCCAATCCGTTGACGGCCGATCTCGCCGGCCCCACTCCATCGAAGATCACCATCGTTCTTTCGAACAAGACTCGCAAACCTGTTGTCTGCCAGCGCGTGTCGGTCATCCTGCCCGTCGGTATCGGCGGATCGCACCTGACCGATGATCCGAGGGCGGTGACGGTCAAGCCACCCACGGATGCCTGGCAGTGCCAAAGGACCGTCACCAACCGGCACGTTCGCTTCGACATCACCCCACCCGACGGGACCACCGTCATCCCGGTGGGCGACGCGGAGCAGTTCAAGATCGCCGATATCGCCGTGAACAGCGCGGCAGGCGTCTGCTATCCCGAGGTCGAGGAGATTACCGCGCTCGAGGGCGAAGACCCGGTACCCAGAAGCCGGGCGGAACGGCTGCCCAAGTTCCCGGCCGGAAAGCGCGCCCCCCACCATCGCGCGACGAATCTCGCCGTCTTCGCCGCCGACGCCAAGGAAGGCGACCCACCCGTGGTGCGGGTCACCCGCGGCAGTTCGGTCAAGGTCACCTTCACCCCCGCGCCCGGACTGGCACGGCGGCTGCACTGGCAGGACAACAACGTGGGCGTCCCCGTGAACGACGGCGCGTCCTGGGCGGAATGCGGGCCGCTGGAACGGGACACGACGTTCGTCCTGCAAACCGTCTCCGAATCCGGCGGCACCACCGACAGCCGGTACGACGCGGTCACAGTCGCCGTGGACGTTCCCCTCTATCCCAAGGTCATCGTCCCGCCCGGCGGCGACTTCGAGGTGCACCACAGTTCGCCGCTACGGATTCCGAATGCGCTGACCGTCGCCGGGCGGGCCGACATCACCGGCACGGCCACCGTCGGAGGGCTGGCCTCGGCGTCGTTGACAACGAAGTCGCTGCTGTTCGGCGGAACCGCGACGGTACAGGGCGCGACCACCATCACCGGCGACCTGACCGCGGACGACGTGTCCACCGCCGGCCATCTCGCGGCAACTGGGAAGATCAAGATATTCCAACGGAAGTCATGGCCGACATGTTGCGGCAGCCTGCCCATGACCACCGACGGATTCGTCGCGTCCACTGTCAACGGTGTCGCGAACCTCACCCTCAGCGTCACGGGTCATTGGACCTATCGGTCCCAGGCGGCGCCCCCCTACAACACGGCCTCCCTGCTGGCGCCGTTCGCCGCCGGCAAAACCGTCGTATGGCGCGTCAACTGCCCGACATGCGACCCCAAGACCGGCGACGACCTCGCCCGGACCTGCCAGAACTGCGCGCACTGCACGAGCCTGGCAGCCAGCGGCAAGGTCAGCGTGTACCTGTTCCAGCCCGCCCTCTGACCACAGACGCCGAACGACACGGACACCGAACGACGATGCCGAAGGACCATGATGAATCCGCCCAGATGCGAATTCTCCGAGATGACGCTCTCCTATGTCCTGTCCACCGACCCCGACCCGCTACAGCCCAGCCCGAGCGAGGGTGAACTCGCGCGCTGCGACCTGCGACTCACCGTCACCAACCCCACCTCCGCTCCGGTGTACTGCACGGGAATCAGCATCCTGCTGCCGGTCGGCCCGCTCGGCGTGCAGCTGGCCACGACCGGGCTGGGGATCACCGGGGTCGCCGCGCCCGCCACCTGGACGGTGGCCGCGCCACAGGAGGACGTGCTGATCATCGTCCCGCAGGACGGTGCCGCGCGGTTCACCGAAAATCCCCATGGAAACCGGGAAACCGTGACCCCGGCGTTGACGGTCTGGCTCCGGCAGATCCGCGTCAACCGCAGGGTCGGCTCGGCGGACGTGATCATCCGGGAGACCGTCTCGGCCACCACGCACGGACCCTGGACCGAGAACTCGGGGACCTGCGAAGTGACGAAGTTCTCCGCCCGGGCCGCCACCACCTCGTGAGGAGCTCGACCATGTCCACGACCGCGGACTTCACCGCCCACGTTCTCAACCAGGGAAACACTCGCGAAGCCGCTCCCGCCACCTTGGTCACGCCCGGCGCCACCGTGGTGCTGCACTGGTCCGGCCCGGTAGGCGAGCACACGCTATACAGCGATCGCAAGCCCGAGGGGGAGCCGTTCTCCTCCCCCTTCGCCGCCACCGACATCCAGCGCGACACCGTCTTCACCCTCAAGTCCATTGTAGACCGTGAAATCCGCTACGACACCATCACCGTCACGGTCGACAAGCCGACGCTGCCGGGCTTGGCGGGCCTGGCAGAGCTGGCGGGCGGCGGGCGTGTGGTGCTGACCGTCACGGGCACCCGGAACCCGGCGGCATCCGTCGGTGGCGAAATGCGTGTCGCCGGCGCGGTCGAGGGCGCGAACCTGGCGTTCCCCGCCAAGGCCACGCTCGGCCCCGTGACGGTCACCGGCACGGTGAGGGGGTCGGACGCCGCGCTGGACGTCGGCGACCTGCGCGTCGACGGAACACTGACAAGCAAGAAGTCGCTGGCTCCCCGGGGCCGTGTGAGCCTGTTCGGCGAACCGTCCATTCACGAGGGAGGAAGCGGCTGGTCGGAGCAGATGTCCACCGATGGGTTCGTGGTGGGCGCCCCGCTGCCCTATTCGGACAATCCGCTGATCGCGTGCACGGTGGAAGGAACAAACCAACCGACGATACAGGTGCAGGGCGCCAGCGGGGCCGCCTTGCCCGTCATGGAAAACGACCAAGTGACCCAAACTCAGGGTGGGCCGGATCCTCGCTACTACGTGGTGCCGTTCGGCACCGGCTGACCCGGCTCGTCTCCGCGCTGGTCATCCGAGCCTCGCCGGTCCGCTCGGCTGCTCTCACAACGGACACCAGTATCCGTGCCCACACAGCACTGATGCGCAACTTCTTCCGCAACGTCTCCGCGGAGATCGGTCGTCGATGCTTGGCACGGTTGGTCTCCTAGCTTCGTGTCGCTGAGGGGACAGACGGCCATCTCGTCCTCGGATGATGTGGGTTCGACCGCTGGAACAGCCCCCGCTGCTTCCGAGCAGATCTGCGCCAGTTCGGGATCATCGTCGTCCGCCTGCCGGCACAGCGTCGCGGCCAGCGAGTCCAGCCTCGCGACGAGATCCTCTTCGGACGGGCGGGCGAGCCCTCCGACTGTGTTGAGCGCGACCACGACGTCCGACGCCGCTTCGCCGGGCGGCCGCTGATGCACCGTGAAGGTGAAAGCGCGCAGCTTCGAGGCGACATCGGCCGCAACGAGCGTCCGGGCGACATGCGCCAGCTTGAGACGGGGACCGAAGCGCCGACGGAAGCCATGGTCATCGCTCGTGTCTTCGAACTCGAGATGGACCAGCGCGGCGGCGGCCCGTTCCAATTCCCGGGGAACGCCGGCGGACTGCACGTAGCACAGGCACGTGTACGGGCTGGGCAGGCCGATCAAGCGGTGGTCCAGTCAATCGTAGGTCTCGCGAAGGGTGAACGGGCGCACCGCGATCATCGCGGTGAAAGCGCTGTCCAAGGCGTCGCGCACCGGGATGCCGCGCAGTTCGAACGAAGCGAGCGCATCGTCGGACACCGAAACCAGGAACACGCAGTTGCCGACGCCGAAACGGTCTTGATCTCGTTGACGAACTCGTGCGCCTGCGCCGGTTCGGCGAATTTGTCCAGCTCGTCGATCGCGATCACGATGCCGGAGATCTCCCTGGCGCGGATCAGCGTCGTCGCCGTGTGCCGCAGGAAGCCGCGCAGCTGATCGACCACCTCGGGCTGGGTCAGCGGCTGTTCGGCGTGCGCGACAGAGCGGGTCACAGTCAGGCCGAGCGACCGCGGGCCGTCGACTTTGCCGGACCAGCCGCTGGTGCAGGGTCTGCAGGAACCGGATCCGGCGCAGCTGTTCTGCGGCCGGCGCGGCGAGCGCCCGCATCGGTTCGTCCAGCTGGCGCAGCCGGCGGCCGCCTTCGATCCCGGTCAGAATGCGCGGCCGTCGCCGGGTACGGGGCACAGCGCGAGGTGACCGATCGGCGGC
Source organism: Amycolatopsis panacis (assembly GCF_003600245.1). Lineage (NCBI taxonomy): Bacteria > Bacillati > Actinomycetota > Actinomycetes > Pseudonocardiales > Pseudonocardiaceae > Amycolatopsis > Amycolatopsis panacis. The sequence continues at coordinate 39,257 of NZ_QZFV01000091.1, read as the reverse complement.
TCACCTGGCCGGAGCGCGGTGCGGCCTGCCTTCGACCAGGCTCGCCGCGTCCGCGACGGTGCGCCCGCGCACGGCCGGGCGGCCGCCGTACGGGTCGTCGTCGGTCCACAGCGTCGTAGGCGCCGCCTGCCGCACAATCGGGGCGACCTCCGCGGCGAACCGTTCGAGCATGTCCAGCTGCTGCTCGTGCGGGATCATCGTCGGCAGGCTGAACGACTGCAGGTCGTGCCCGAAAGCCTCGTGCCACCACAGGATCTTCTCCGCGATCTGCTGCGCGCTGCCGACGAGGACCGGACCGAGCTCGATCGCGTCGTCGATCGTCGGGAACTCCATCGCGTTGCCCGGGGTGTGGTTTCCCGGCTGGTTGAAGAAGGCGACGATCTTCTCGTAGGTCGGGCCGAACGCCTCCCGGGCTTCCCGCGTGCTGTCGGCCAGGTACAAGAACCCCGCGCCGGCGCCGACGAAGGCGAACCGCGGATCGTGGCCGTGTTCGGCGTACAGCTTCCGGTAGTGCTCGATCAGCACGGTGTAATTGTCCCGCGGCTGGATCGCGTTGGCGGAGAAGAGCGGATCACCCCACTTGGCCGCCAGCTCGGCCGAGGTCCGCGTGGTCGCCGAGCCATGCCAGATCCGGGGCGCGCCGGCGAACGGGCGCGGCAGGCTCGTCACCCCGTGCAGCGGGCCACGGAACCGACCCTCCCAGGTGAGTTCCTCCTCACGCCAGAGCCGGCGCAGCAGCTCGTACTTCTCGGCCAAGGCATCCCACTGGTCGCCGTTCTCGATGCCGAACATCGGCAGCTGGCGCAGCTCGTTGCCCTTGCCGATGACCAGCTCCAGCCTGCCACGCGAAAGCTGGTCCACGGTGGCGTAGTCTTCCGCCACGCGCAGCGGGTCCTGGATCGACAGCACCGCGACGCCGGTCTGGACCCGGACCCGGGAGGTCGTCGCGGCGATCGCGCCGAGCAGCACGGTCACACCGCTGCTCAGGAACTGGCCCGCGTGGCGTTCGCCGAGTGCGACGGCGTCGTAGCCGAACTCCTCCGCATAGCGCGCCGAAGTCAGCGCCTGGGCGAACCGCTCGTCGGTGCGGACCCGGCGACCGGTCACCGGGTTGCTCAGGTGGGGCAGGATGTCCAGAACCTGGAATCTCATGCGGTCATCGTGCCGAGGACGGACCGCGCGCGGTCAAGTCGTTCCACGCACCGGGCAGTGGCGCGCCACGACATCGACAGCACACGATCACCCAGCCGATTCCGTGCCCAGGCCGGACCCGGACCAGAACGGGGATGCGCGTACCGGCATGCCGTGCTGCGCCATCCCGACATACGCGATCAGGGAGGTCACGGCGGTGTTCCGCCGCACCAGTCATTGCGGCAGGCGTGGTACCGCGTCGAGCAAAGCCTTCGTATATGCATGCCCAGGCGCGTCGAACACCGCCTTCGCAGGACCCCCTTTCACGATGCGGCCGTCCTTCATCACCACTCGCCTGCCAGGCCGAGTGTCTCCCCAGCGCGCAGTGTCAGCGACACGCCGCGGCCCGCTCGGCGTTCGACTCTCGCGGGGCCGAAGCCTCGCTCGAGGAGATCGCGCGCTGCAGACGTGGCCATCGGAACGCTGTACTGGCATTTCCCGACCCGCGAGACGTGGGCATCAGGCCCGACGTCACACCCGGAGAGCTCTTCACGATCATCACCGCGACGGCCTGGGCAGGCGCGAATTCCCCATCAGGTCGTGACCAGAGCACCCGGCTGCTCGAGATCGTCCTGGACGGGATCGCCACACCGCCGCAGCCTTGACGCGCCACGGGCACCGCACGTCCCGGGCGACAAGGGCACCTCTTCGCACAGACCCCACCTCAGCCGGTCGGACGCCGCAGGGCCGACGCAGATCGTCGTCGTGTCGCCGGCGAGGCCGCTGACGACCGCGCGAGGGCCGGACGCCGCCCTCAGACGCTGACCGCGAGGCCGCCGTCACCACTGCGAACGCGCCCGGCGCAGGTGCTCGACATGCCTCGCGGGACAGGCCCCGCCGACCGCGAACCGACGCCAAGATCACGCTGCCCGCACTCCGCGAGAACATCGCCTACCGCCGAGGCCGGCCGTGGTCGCCTGTGGCTTGATCACCCCATTCTCTGCGCACGATCCGGTCGAAGGCCGCGAGTTCGGCCGCCGTGCACACCCGCCGCTCCGGCAGGATTCCGCGCGGCGGCGGAATCGAGGCCCAGCCTTGGAAAGCCTTCGCGAGGAAATCGAGGATCGTGGTCACACCGACCATTGTCGGGCATCGCCCGCCCCTGTCCAGAGCATGAGACAACTCCACTGTGGACAGTGCGCGGCGCCGTCAAGCCGTTCCAGACGGCGGACGCGCTACGCGGCCGCGGCGGACACGGCCACAATCGCGGCCATGACGATCCAGCCGCAGCGATCCGAGTCGCTCCACCTGACCATCCGGATCGACCTCACGGGCCGGGCCGGCGACGCGGCGACCGTCGCCGGCCTGCTGACAACGGCGCTGGACGGCCTGGCCGGCGTCGAGGTCGAGCCCGCGCCGAAGCGTCCGCACCTGAGCCTGGTGCCGGACCCGTTGCTGCGCATCGAAACCGGGCCGCGGCGCGCGCTCCTGCTGGGCAGGCCGCTCGCGTTGACCCGGCTGGAATTCGACCTGCTGCGATTCCTGCGAGCCCACCCGGACCGGGTGTTCACGCGGGCAGCGCTGAAGACGGCGCTGTGGCCAGGCCGGCGCGGCGGCGACCGGACAGTGGACGTCCATGTCCGGAAGGTGCGCGCGAAACTGGAACCCTACCTGGACCCGATCACCACCGTCCGCGGCGTCGGCTACCGGTTCGAGGGATCGGCGCCGGTCGCGTTGGCGTGAGGCTCAGGCGGGGATCGCGTCGAGCCGCCGTTCCCACTCCGGGTATTTCGCGAGCTTCGCCGGATGCGAGGCGACGATCTTCGCGCCGGTCTCGGAGTCGGCGTCGTCGGTGAACCGCACGGCGGAAAGCCGCGCCAGGCTGGGGAGGATCACCTCGTCCCCGGCCAGGCGCACGGGGTCGTGGACGTACCGCTCCTGCGCGGCCGGCCGCTTCTGGTCGGCGGGCCCGCCGGCTGACCTCACGCCAGGATCGACCGGCCCAGCCCGGTCAGCACGGCGTCGTCCTGCGGGGCGTGGACGCGGCTGCACAGCACGTCCCGGTAGTGCCGCTGCAGCGCATTGGCCCGGGTCAGTCCGGGGTTCCCGGCCAGCGCGACCGCCTGCTCGACCGCTTCGATCAGCAGCCGCGTCGCGAGCACCTTCGCAACGCCCGCTTGCGCCGCCGCGCCGGGATCGCCCTCGTCGACCCGGCGGGCGAGTCCGAAAAGGAGCTCCTCGGCGCCGGTGATCCGGGCCGCGATCTCCCCCACTCCGGTCTCGAATCTCGGCAGCGTGGACAGGGGTCTGCCGAGTCCGCTCGGGACGCGTTCGCGCAGGAATCCGGTGAGCCAGTCGAGCGCGTTGCGGGCGACGCCGAGGTAGATCGCCGGGAGCGCCAGCGGGAACGTCAGGACCGGCGGACGCTGGGTGTCCGGTGTGGACAGTCCGGAGGCGCCCGCCGCGGGGACGTCGGCGAACACGACGTCGTGGCTGGCGCTCGCGCGCAGGCCGAGGTGGTCCCAGGTCGGCTCGATCGCGATGCCCGGCTCGCCGGCGCGCACCAGGAACCCGCCGACCCGCGGCGAAGGCTCGTCGGTGCGGGCCCAGACGATCATCCAGCGCAGCCCTTCCGAACCGGTCGAGTAGATCTTGCGGCCGGACAGGCGCCAGCCGTCCGCGGTGTGGCGGGCGATCGTCGCGGGCAGGCCGCCGCGGGTCGGCGAGCCCAGCTCGGGTTCGACCCGCAACGCGTTGATCAAGACCGGGCCGGGTCCGGCGAGCGCTTCGCGGTAGAGGTCTTCGGGCCAGGTCGGATCCACCGCCTGCGCGCCGTGGACGAACAGAGTCATCGCCGTCACCAGCGCCACCGACGGGTCGCCGCGACCCAGCTCCGCCAGCAGCCGGGCGGTGTCGAGCACGCCCGCGCCCGGACCGCCGTAGCGCGGGTGCACGGTCGTGGTCAGCAATCCCGCCTCGTGCACCAGAGCGACGCCCTCGTGCGGGAACGTCGCGTCACGATCGTGTTCGCCGGCCCGCTCCGCCAATTTCGCAACGATGGCAGGCAAAGCGGCCAGGTCGGACTGCGGCACGGGCACGGGTACCTCCGGAGAAGTCGGGACGCGCCGCGACGATAAGCCGCCCGGGCCGGCCAGGCCAGAGCCGTCCAGCAAATGGACACGTGAGGATGCCCAATTGACACCGCGGGCCGCGTACCGTTCTCTGGCAGGGCGTTCTTCTTGCGGCGAAAGGAAACCAGATGCCCGTCGAGTTCGTCGGCATGATCGGAACCCAGGACGCGAGCGAGACCCGGCCCGCCCGGGGACCGGTCGTCGACCCCGCCTACGTCCGCCGGTTCGCCCGTGCGCACGAGGACGGCGGCTTCGACCGCGTGCTCATCGGCTACGGCGCCGGCTGGCCGGAAGGCCAGCAGGTCGCCGCCTACGCCGCCGCGCACACCGAGCGCCTCGGCCTGCTTGTCGCCCACCGCCCCGGGTTCGTCGCGCCGACGCTGGCCGCGCGCGCGTTCGCCACGCTCGACCACTTCAGCGGCGGCCGGGTCGCGGTGCACACCATCACCGGCGGCAGCGACGTCGAGCAGGCCCGCGACGGCGACTATCTGCCCAAGGACGAGCGGTACGAGCGGACCGACGAATACCTGGAGATCCTCAAGCGCGCCTGGACATCCGGTACCGCGTTCTCCCACCATGGCAAGCACTACCGGCTCGAGGGCTACACCCCGCAGGTGCGGCCGCTGCAGAACCCGCGGATCCCGTTGTACTTCGGCGGTTCGTCGGAGGCGGCCTACCGGGTCGGCGGCAGGCACGCCGACGTGTTCGCGCTCTGGGGCGAGCCGCTCAGGGAGACGGCCGAGCAGATCGCGTCCGTCCGTGCCGCGGCGCAGGCGGCCGGCCGGCTCACGCCGCCCCGGATCAGCGTGTCGTTCCGGCCGATCCTCGCCCCGACCGAGGAACTGGCGTGGGAACGCGCCGAACGGATCCTCGACCAGATCGTCGCGAGCGGCGCGGCGAAAGCGGCGCGCGAATGGCGCGACGGCGGACCGCCGGCCAATGTCGGCAGCGTCCGGCTGCTCACCGCGGCCGCGAAGGCCGACCGCCACGACCGTGCACTGTGGACACCGCTCGCCACGGCGACCGGCGCCGCCGGCAACTCCACCGCGCTGGTCGGCACCCCGGAAACGGTGGCCCAGGCACTGCTGGACTACGTCGACATCGGCGTCACCACCCTGCTGATCCGCGGTTACGACCCACTCGACGACGCGATCGACTACGGCAGGCATCTGCTGCCGCTGGTGCGCTCCGAGCTGGCCCGCCGCGAGCGCCGTCCCGCCGCGGCGGCCGCCGTATGACGCGCTGGGCCCCACCGGAGGGCGTGCCCGTCCGCGGCACGATCGCGCTGCTGCCCGGGCGCGGCGAGCACCCCGGCCTCTACCGCCGGCTCGGCACCCGGCTGGCCTTCGACGGCTACCGGGTGGTCGCCGTCGCGTCCCCGGACGACGTCGCGGGCGAACTCCGCGGCAGCCCGGTCCCCGTCGTCCTGCTCGGCAACGACACCGGCGCGATCGAGGCCCTCACCCTCGGCGCGCGGCTGCCGGTGCACGCGGTCGTCGCGGCCGGTCTGCCGCTGTCGGCCGAGGCCGTCCCGGACCGCTCGTGGGAGGCCGAACTCGACGCGCGAACGGCGTGTCCGGTCCACCGCGACCTCCTGGAGGGCGACGAGGTGTTCCGGCGCGGTGCCCTGTTCTCCGCGCCCGCCGACCTCCCCTCGGTCCTGCCGCGCGTCCCCGTGCTCGTCCTGCACGGCGGCGCAGACCCGGTCACCGGCCCCAAGGCCGCCCGCGCGTTCGCGGAGATGCTCCTGGCCGCCCGGTTCGTCCAGGTCGAGGGCGGGCGGCACGACGTGCTCAACGACGTCGCGCACCGCAGCGTCGCCGCCGAGGTCGTCCAGTTCCTGGAATGGCTGCGCACCGGGACGCGCGGACCGGTCCTGGCCCGGGGATGATGGCGGGCATGCGCATCTCGGCAAGGGCGGACTACGCGATCAGAGTGCTGCTGGAGCTCGCCGCCGACACCACGCGGCCGATCACCTGCGAAGCCGTCGCGGCCGGCCAGGACATCCCGGCCCGGTTCATCAAGGCGATCATGCGCGACCTCCGCCAGGCCGGGCTCGTCCGCAGCCAGCGCGGATGCGAAGGCGGCTACTGGCTGGCCCGGACCGCCCGCGAGATCACCGTCCGGGACGCGGTCGTGGCAGTCGACGGCGAGTTTCTTTCCGTGCGCGGCGAGCCGCGCCCGGCACTGTCTTATCACGGCACAGCCGCCGGGCTGGCCCCGTTCTGGTCCGGCGTCGAAACCGGCCTCGACGCGCTGCTGCGCGCGACCACGATCGCCAATCTGCTCACCGGCGCGGCCCCGGCCCGCGTCGCCACCTGAAAGGCGTCCAGGACCTCCGAGTGCTCACCTGTCGGCTACCACCAGGAGTGTGCCGGATAGCTCACTCCCAGAACTGATGAGGACCCCGATGACCGACCTCTGGCACCAGCCGCTGCGCCATATTCGCGGCGCGGACCTCACCGGCGACACCAACCAGACCACCGGGATGACCCGGCTCGAAGCGATCTCCGGCAAGACCGTGGGCTCGTCGAAAGTCTGGATGGGCGAGACGCACGTCGCTCCGGTCACCAACTCGGGCGACCACCACCACGGCGAGGCCGAGACGGCGATCTACGTCAAATCGGGCCACCCGGTGTTCGTCTTCGCCGACGGCGAGGAGGAAATCCGGATCGAGACCGGGCCCGGCGACTACATCTTCGTGCCGCCCTACGTCCCCCACCGCGAGGAGAACCCTGCCGACGAAGAAGCGGTCGTCGTCATCGCGCGCAGCAGTCAGGAAGGCATCGTCGTCAACCTGCCGAGCCTCTGGTCCCCGGTCGACGTGCCCGGGCAATGACCGTGACGCCGGCGCTCGAAGTCGTCGAGTACACCGACCCCGCCTGCCCGTGGGCATGGGGGTCGGAGCCGAAATTCCGCTTCCTGCGGGCGAAACTGCCCGGTGCCCGGTGGCGCCGGGTGTTCGGCATCCTCTTCGACGACGACGAGGACCCGGCACCGGACCCCGCCGCCGAGGCCGCGTGGTACGCGAAGTTCATCGACACCGTCAGCGAGCACACCGGCGCCCCGAAACCGGCGCACCTGGCCTGGGTGGCACGCACCAGCTGGCCGTCGTCGCTCGCCGCGAAAGCCGCTGAAGCTCAAGGGGAAACCGTCGCCGACCTCGTGCTGTGGCGGCTGCGGGAAACGACGTTCGTGCACGGCACTCCGGCCGACGACACCGAACGGGCGCTCGCCGCCGTCGCCGGCGTGCCCGGGCTCGACCTCGGCCTGCTGCGCACTGCCATGGAAAGCGACGAAGCCCGCGCTTGCGTACGCGAGGACTGGCGGGAGACGCGGAACCCATGCCCGGAAGTCCTCGACATCACCGCGCCCGGCCCGCACAGCGGCCGCGCGAAGCATCTCGAACACCACGTCCGCTACGCCCTGCCGACGCTGACCTTCACCGGCCGCGGCGGCCGGTTCGTCGTGCCCGGCTGGCGCCCGCTGCGCGAATACCTCGACGCCGCACGCGCCGCGACCGGCGCTCGTCCACTGTAGACGTTTCCCGGCTCGTGGGAATCCCGCCGCGAGCGTTGACTCTCCCCGGACACGGGGGAGAATAGACACACGCCGGTGCCTATTTCACCCGGCATCCGTCACCGGATTTCCGCGGCCGACACCGCATTGGAGCTCCCGTATGCCTTCGAAACCCCGGCTCGTCCCGCTCGTGGCCGCCGCCCCGCTCGGCCTCTCCGCACTCACCGCGTGCGGATCGTCCCCTTCGGACGCCTCCGGCGAGGTCGTGCCGCGCGTCGGCGACCAGACCGGCACCACCCAGTCCCGGCTCAAGACGGCCGGGCTGTTCGACAATCGGCCGGACCGGATCGAGTGCTCCCCCGCGTGGCCGGGGAACAACCCGGACGCGTTCGGCAGGCGGTACGCGGGGTTCGCGCGCCGGGCCCCGGGGCTCGCCGCCCAGATCCGCCCGGAAGAGACCGCCTACCAGCGCATCCCGGTGGACGCCGCGCTCGCCGCCCAGCCGCGGAAGACGTACGGCACCTGGGTCCGCCAGGGCTTGTTCCCTGGCGGCAGGAAGCTCAGCGAATTCATAGACCCCGGGCTGGGCTCTCGATGACCGCGGTCTTCGCACGACCGGCCGCGCGGACGCGGTTCCCGTATCGGACCGTGTCCTGGCTGACGCCGGTGGCCGTGCTCGCGCTGTGGGAGATCCTCGCACGGACCGGACTGCTGCCGAAGCAGGTGCTTCCGGCGCCGAGCAGCGTCCTGGCCAAGGCCGCCGACCTGATCGCCGACGGCGAGCTGCCGTCGAACCTGCTCGCCAGCCTGCAGCGGTCGGCGACCGGATTCGTCATCGGCGCGATCCTCGGGCTCGGCGCCGGCCTGCTGGTCGGACTGTCCAAAGTGGCCGAAGCGCTGTTGGACCGCAGCATCCAGATGGTCCGCGCGGTCCCGTTCCTCGCGATCCTGCCGCTGGTGATCGTCTGGTTCGGCATCGGAGAGGCCGGGAAGATCTTCCTGATCGCGCTCGGCACCGCCGTCCCGCTGTACCTGACCACGGTGCTCGGCATCCGCCAGATCGACCCGAAACTCCTGGAGATGACCCACATCGTGGGTCTCGGCCGGGCCGCCCGGATCCGCTGGGTCGTGCTGCCCGGGGCGCTGCCGTCGATCCTCGGCGGGCTGCGTCTCTCGCTCACCGCGGCGTGGCTCGCCCTGGTCATCGCCGAAACCCTCGGCGCGGACGCGGGACTCGGGTTCATGGCCACCAACGCCCGGGAATTCCTGCAGACCGACGTGATCGTGCTCGTCGTGCTCATCTACGCGGCGATCGGGATCCTCTGCGATCTCGTCACCCGCCTGCTCGAACGCCGGCTGCTGCGCTGGCACCCCACCTACGCCCGCCTGACCGCCTGAGGACCCGCCATGACACTCTCCCGCCGCACGTTCCTGACCGCCGCCGGGCTCACCGCCCTCGCCGCCCCGCTCGCCGCCTGCGCCGCCGGCTCGGCCGGCGGCGGCGCCTCAGGCAAAGTCCGGCTCACCTACAGCACCATCTCGGTGCCCAAGTCCCGTGGCGTGCTGGAGAAAACGTTGAAGGACCAGGGCATCGCCGTGGAGTGGGTCGGCCCGTTCCCCAACCACGCGCCGACGCTGCAGGCGGTCGTCGGCGGCACCGCCGACTTCAGCTTCGGCGGCAGCACCACCCCGGCGGACCAGGCGATCCTTTCCGGCGCCGACCTCGTCTACGCAGCCTGGGCCACGTCGAACCCGCGGACCACCGCGATCCTCGCCGGCGCGCACACCGGCATCCAGAAGGTGCCCGATCTGGCGGGCAGGACGGTCGCCGTCAACAAGGCCGGGCTCGGCGAATTCCTGCTGGTCGCGGCGCTGGAGAAGTACCACGTGCCGCGCGAGTCGGTGAAGGTCACCTACTTGAACCCGCCGGAGGCGTCCGCCGCGTTCGGCGCCGGGAAGATCGATGCCTGGGCCATCTGGCAGGGCTTCCGCGAGATCGCCGAAGTCCAGTACGGCGCCCGCCCGATCTTCGTCGACGGCGACGAACTGGACTTCCAGATCGACTTCAGCAGCTACCTCGTCCGCCGCGACTACGCCGAGCGCAACGCCGACACGATCCGCAAGGTGATCTCCGCGTTCCAGGCCGACTACGAGTGGCAGAACCAGCATTACAAGCAGGCTCTCGACATCGGCAACTCCGTTTCGCACTACCCGCAGCCGGTACTGGACAAGATGGCCTCGAAGAACGTGCAGACGAAGCTGTCGCTGATCAACGACGAGGGGATCGCGCAGCTGCAGCGCGGTGCCGACTGGCTCACCCAGCGCAAGATCCTCAGCGGCCCGATCACCATCGCCGACCACGCCGTGAAGCTGTGAGCACCGCCGTGCGCGTGCGCGCGCTTACCAAGAGCTTCGGACCGCGGACCGTCCTCAACGGACTCGACCTCGACCTCGCACCCGGCGAATTCGTCGCCCTGATCGGCGAAAGCGGCTGCGGCAAGACGACCTTGCTGCGGCTGCTCGCGGGGCTCGACTCCGCCGACGGCGGCGAGCTGGACGCGCCGGCCGAACGCATGGTGGTGTTCCAGGAACACCGGCTGCTGCCGTGGCGGCGGGTCTGGCAGAACGTCGCCATCGGCCTGCCCCGCGAAGCCGCCGCCCACGCGCTGACCGAAGTCGGCCTGGGCGGGCACCTCGACGCGTGGCCCGCGACGCTGTCCGGCGGCGAGGCCCAGCGCGTCGCGCTCGCCCGGGCGCTGGTGCGCGAGCCGCGGCTGCTGTTGCTCGACGAGCCGTTCGCCGCGCTGGACGCGCTCACCCGGATCAAGATGCAAGCCCTGGTCCGGGATCTGGTGGACGCGCACCGGCCGGCCGTCCTGCTGGTCACCCACGACGTCGACGAGGCCATCCTCCTCGCCGACCGGGTGGTGGCGCTGCGATCCGGGCGGCTCGCCGCCGAACACCGCGTCGACTTCGCGGGCGAACGCAGCCGCCGCAACCCCGGGTTCGACGATCTGCGGACCCGGCTCCTCGCCGAACTCGGCGTCGCCGAACTGGCCGAAGCCCGGTGAACGCCGACGTGCTGGTCATCGGAGGCGGCCTCGCGGCGACCTGGACCGCCGTGGCCGCCGCCCAGGCCGGTGGGGACGTCGTCCTGGCGGACAAGGGCTACTGCGGCACCAGCGGCGTCACCGCCACCGCCGGCGTGACGCACTGGTTCGTCCCCCCTTCCCGGCACGAAGCCGCGATCGCCGAACGGCATGCGCACGCGGGTGGGCTCGCGGATCCCGAACAGACGCTGCGGGTCCTGAGAACAACGTGGGAGCGACTGCCCACTTTGGACAAGCACTACCCGTTCCCGATGCAGGACGGCGAACCGGACCGCACCCACAACGTCCGAGGACCCGAGTACCTGCGCGCGATGCGAGGCCTGGTCCACCGTGCCGGCGTCCGGATCCTCGACCACCACCCGGCCCTGGAACTGCTGCTGCGCCCGGACGGTTCCGTCGGCGGCGCGGCCGGAGTCCGACGGCAGGCAGGCGGCAACTGGCAGGTCCGCGCGGGCGCGGTCGTGCTGGCAACTGGCGGCACAGCGTTCCGCTCGCACCTGCTCGGCTCACGCGGCAACACCGGCGACGGCCACCTGATGGCCGTCGAAGCCGGCGCCCGGCTCTCCGGCATGGAGTTCTCGAACTACTACACCCTCGCCCCGGCGTATTCGACGATGGCGCGATCGATGACGTACCTGTTCGGCACATACACCGACGCCGACGGCCGCCGGATCGACCTCCCACCCGGCGCGGACCGCACCCGCGTCCTCGCCACGGCGATGCTGCGCGGCCCGGTATTGGCCACCCTCGACCGGGCGCCAGGGTGGGTGCGCCGGAAGATGCCCGTGGTGCAGCCGAATTTCCTGCTGCCGTTCGCCCGTCGCGGGATCGATCCCTACACCCAGCCGTTCGAGGTCACGCTGCTGGGCGAGGGCACCATCCGCGGGGTCGGCGGCCTCGTGGTCTCGGCCCCGGACTGCGCCACAGGGGTGCCCGGGCTGTTCGCCGCCGGGGACGTCGCGAGCCGGGTGCCGATCGTCGGCGCAATCTCCGGCGGCGGATCTCCCAATTCGGCGTGGGCGGTGTCCTCGGGCACGTGGGCCGGGCGCGCAGCGGTCCGGTACGCCCGCTCGGCGACGTTCGCGCCGGTGCGGCCGTCCGGACGTGCCGGGATCCGGCCGAGCCGGCGACCGTCCGCAGTGGACACCACCGCCGTGATCGGCGCCGTCCGCGAAGAACTCAACGCCTACGACAAGAACATGTTCCGTGACGAGCACGGCCTCCGTTCCTCTTTGTCCATATTGGACGGCCTGTGGGCGGAGGTCGAAGGCGGGCTCACCGGCATCGGACGGAACGCCTTGGTCGCCCGCGAGACCGCCTCCCTCGTCGCCATGGGCCGCTGGGTGAAGGAAGCCGCGCTCCGCAGGCGGGAGACCCTCGGCATGCACTGGCGGACCGACGGGCAGGAGGCCGCCGCGTGATCGAACTCGTCCTCGCCGAGCGCTGCATCGCCTGCGACAAATGCGTCCGCATCTGCCCCAGCGACGTCTTCGACGCCGTCCCCGACGCCCCGCCGGTCATCGCCCGGCAGGACGACTGCCAGACGTGCTTCCTGTGCGAGCTGTACTGCCCGGCCGACGCGCTGTTCGTCGACCCCGAGTGCCGCACGCCCGTCGCCGTCGACGAAACCGCAGTCCGGGCCTCGGACTGGCCCGCGCAGTACCGGCGCGACTCCGGCTGGGGCCGGGCCCGCAGCACCCACGCCAACGAAAGCTGGCGGATGAGCGACATCTTCGCCGCTGCCCGCGCCATCGGACAGGAGACCCCGTGACCCTCGAGTTCATCGGCTACGCCGCCGGCCGCCAGAGCAGCGAAACCGTCGCGCCGGACGGCCCGGTCATCCAGCCGGACTACCTGCGCGAAGTCGCCCGCACACACGAGGAATCCGGGTTCGACCGAGTGCTGATCGCCCAGTCGGCGAGCAGCCCGGACGGTTTCGTGCTCGCCGACCAGGTCCTGGCCGCCACCGAGCGGCTCGGCGTCCTGCTCGCCCACCGGCCCGGGTTCGTCGCGCCCACCCAGCTGGCCCGCAAGTTCGCCACGCTGGACGCGTTCCACCCCGGCCGGATCGCGCTGCACGTCATCACCGGCGGCGACGACGCCGACCAGGCCCGCGACGGCGATTTTGCCGACAAGCCCACTCGCTACCGCCGCACCGACGACTTCCTCGCCGTAGTGCGGCGGACCTGGGACTCGGCCGAGCCGTTCGACCACGAAGGCGAGTTCTACCGCGTCCGCGGCGCCCGCTCGGACATCCGCCCCGAGGGCCGGATCCCGGTCTACTTCGGCGGCGCGTCCGCCGACGCCATCCGGGTCGGCGCGAAACACGCCGACGTCTACGCCTTCTGGGGCGAGCCCCTCGCCGGGATCGCCGAACGTATCGGCCAGGTCAAGGCGGCCGCGCACGGCCCGGAACTCGCGTTCAGCGTCAGCCTGCGCCCGATCCCCGCGGCCACCGAAGCGCAAGCCTGGGACCGCGCCCGCCACATCCTGCGGCTCACCCGCGACCGCGCCGACGAGTTCCGCCGCCGCGACTCCAGAGGATCCGCGGGTTCGCAACGCCTTCTGCGAGCGGCGGCGACCGGCGAAGTAGTCGACGAGCGCCTGTGGACCGCAGTGGCGAAAACGACCGGTGCGGCCGGGAACTCCACGGCACTCGTCGGCAGCTACGAACAGGTCGCGGACTCGCTGCTCGACTACACCCGCCTCGGCGTCAGCACGCTGCTGATCCGCGGGTTCTCGCCGCTCGCCGACGCCCGCGACTACGGCACGCTCGTGACGCTGGTCCGAGACGCGGCTGCCGTCGGCGCATGAAACCGAGTACGTCGCACTGGGGAGCGTTCTCGGCCGAGACCGCCCCGGACGGACGGCTGCGCGTCGAGCCGCACCCGGCCGACCCGGCGCCGTCACCGCTGCTGGGCAACCTGGCCGCCGCGCTGGACGATCCGAGCCGGGTGGCCAGGCCCGCGGTCCGCCGCGGCTGGCTGGAGAACGGTCCCGGCCCGGACTCCCGGCGCGGCCGCGACAAGTTCGTCGAGCTCCCCTGGGAGGACGTTCTCGACCGGCTCGCCGCCGAACTGGACCGTGTCCGGCGCGAGCACGGCAACCAGGCGATCTTCGGCGGCTCGTACGGCTGGGCGAGCGCCGGGCGGTTCCACCACGCACAGAGCCAGCTCCACCGCTTCCTGAACACGATCGGCGGCTTCACCGCCTCGCGCAACACCTACAGCAACGGGACGTCGTCGGTGCTGCTGCCGCACGTCGTCGGCGACTCCCACGCCGTGCTTCGCCAGGCCTCGACCTGGCCGACGATCGCCGAGCGGACTGAGCTGATCGTCGCGTTCGGCGGGATGCCGGAGAAGAACGTGTACGTCACGCCGGGCGGGGTGACCCGGCACCAGACCTCCGCGCACCTCGCGCGGCTGGGCGGCCGGGTCGCCCTCATCAGCCCGCTGCGCGACGATCTACCGTCCACAGTGGATGCGAGGTGGTATCCGGTCCGGCCCGCCACGGACACCGCGTTGATGCTGGCGCTGGGCCACACGCTCGTCGCCGAAAACCTGCACGACCGCGCTTTCCTTGACCGCTACTGCGTCGGCTACCCGGAGTTCGAGCGATCCCTGCTCGACAAAACCCCCGAGTGGGCGGCCGGGATCACCGGCATCCCGGCCGCCGACATCGTGGCCCTCGCCCGGGAAATGGCCGCGCATCGGACGTTGATCACCGTGACGTGGTCGCTGCAGCGCACCGAACACGGCGAACAACCGGTCTGGGCGGCGATCGCGCTCGCGGCCATGCTGGGCCAGATCGGCTTGCCGGGCGGGGGGTTCGGCCACGGCTACGGCTCGATGGGCGACGTCGGCGACACCGGCCCCGAGCTGCGCGTCCCGTCCCTGCCCCAGGGCGTCAACCCGGTGGACGAGTACATCCCGGTCGCGCGGATCGCCGATCTGCTGCTGTGCCCGGGCGAGGCCTACGACTACAATGGCGAAGTCCGCCGCTATCCCGATATCCGGCTCGTGTACTGGGCCGGCGGCAATCCGTTCCACCACCACCAGGACCTCAACCGGCTGCGGCGCGCCTTCACCCGCCCGGACACCGTCGTCGTCCACGAACCGCACTGGACGGCCACCGCCCGGCACGCCGACATCGTCCTGCCGGCGACGACCTCCTTGGAACGCGAAGACCTCGGCTCGGGCCGCCGGGACACGCATCTGATCGCGATGCACCGGATCGCCGAGCCCGCGGGAGAAGCACGCGACGACTACGCGACTTTCGCCGCGCTGGCCGACCGGCTCGGCGTTTCGACGGCGTTCACCGAAGGGCGCACCCCGCGGCAGTGGCTGGAACACCTCTACGGCGAGTGGGGCGACGAACCGTCGTTCGCCGACTTCTGGGCGGCCGGCGAACTGCCGCTGCCGCCAGGACGCGAGCACCACACACTGTTCGCGGACTTCCGCGCCGCCCCGCAAGCGCACCCGTTGCGGACCCCCAGCGGCCGCATCGAGATCACGTCGGCGACCATCGCGGGCTTCGGCTACCCGGACTGCCCCGGCCACCCGGTGTGGCTGCCGCCGACCGAGACCGGGCCGCTGTGGCTCATCGCGAACCAGCCGCACACCCGCCTGCACAGCCAGCTCGACGCGGGCGAAGTGAGCCAGGCGGGCAAGGTGGCGGGCCGCGAGGCGATCCGCCTGAACCCAGGCGACGCGGCTTCCCGCGGCATCGCGCCCGGCGACGTCGTCCGGGTGTTCAACACGCGCGGCGCGTGCCTGGCGGGCGCGGTCCTCGACGACGCCGTGCGCCCCGGAGTGGCCCAGCTCCCGACCGGCGCGTGGTTCGACCCGGTCGACGATCACCCGGCAGGCCCGCTGTGCGCACACGGCAACCCCAACGTCCTGACCGCGGACATCCCGTCGTCGCGACTGTCCCAAGGCTGCGCCGGCCAGCACGCGGCAGTGGACGTCGAACGCTACACCGGCCCGGTCCCCCCAGTGCGGGCCCTGCGGCCACCAATCGAGAGAGGGAACGCATGATCGAGTTGCAGCCCGTGACATCGAACAGCCGCCTGCGCGAAGCGTTCGGCGCCTTCCCTTCCGGCGTGACGGCCGTGTGCGCCCTCGTCGACGGCATGCCCCATGGGATGGCAGCCAGCTCCTTCACCTCGGTGTCGCTGTCGCCGCCACTGGTATCGCTGTGCATCCAGCGCACATCGTCTACCTGGCCCCGCCTGCGCGACCGGCCCCGCCTGGGCCTGAGCGTCCTGGCGGAAGGACAAGACGAAGCGGCGCTGCGGCTGTCGGCCCGCACAGACGACCGTTTCCGCGACGTTCCGTGGGACGCAGGGCCCGGCGGCAGCGTATTTCTCAGCGGATCCAGTGCATGGCTGCAGTGCTCGGTGCACGAGGAAGTCCCGGCTGGCGACCACCTGATCGCCCTGCTGGAAGTCCACAGCCTCCGCACGGCACCGGCCCCGCCCCTGGTCTTCCACGGCAGCCGCTTCCGCCGGCTCGCGGCGGTCTGACTGCTGCTCGGCGCCGCTTCCGCGCCATACCGGCGATGCGATGCCGGGCATCAACCGCCCCAGCCCCCAGCAGATCAGCAAAGTCCTGGACGAAGCCGCGCCGGTGAGGCGGGAAGGCCAGAACGCCGAAGAATTCTTCGGAACGGTCAACGGGGAAAAGATTCGGGTCATTGTCGACTATGACACGCCCTGGCGGTCGACGAGCTTCGCGATGCGGTCGCCGGGATCGTCGGTGGTGAAGGACCAGAACAGGTCATCGGCGTTTCACGGGCCGTGGAGCCAGAACGTCGCCCTCACAAGCTTGCCGAGGAGGCGCACGCGGGAGGTGGTCTCCCTGCGGAACCCGCAAGCTCGGCTCACGGCGTACCGCGACCGTGGGGTTTGCGCGGCAGTTCGACGGGAACCCGGCCTGGCATGAAGGCAGTGACATGGCATGGCAAACGGGACGTACGGGTGGACGCCGTCGCGGATCCGGTGATCGAGGAACCGACCGACGCGATCGTGCGGATCACCTCGACCGGTATCTGCGGATCGGATCTGCACCTGTACGAAGTACTCGGACCGTTCCTGACCGAAGGCGACATTCTCGGCCACGAGCCCATGGGCATCGTCGAAGAGGTCGGCAGCGCGGCAGGCCCGCTCGCACCCGGCGACCGGGTGGTGGTGCCCTTCACCATCTCCTGCGGCCATTGCTGGATGTGCGCACGCGGACTCCAGTCCCAGTGCGAAACGACCCAGGTCACAGGGCAGGGCAAGGGCGCATCGCTGTTCGGCTACACCAGCCTTTACGGCCAGGTGCCCGGCGGGCAGGCCGACTATCTGCGCGTGCCCCAAGCCCAGTATGGGCCGATCAAGGTGCCCGAAGGTCCCCCGGACGAGCGATTCGTCTACCTCTCCGACGTCGTACCGACCGCGTGGCAAGCGGTCGCGTACGCGGACATCCCCGACGGTGGCACGGTCGTGGTGTTCGGTCTCGGCCCGATCGGCCAGATGTGCGCCCGGGTGGCCCAGCACCAGGGCGCGGGCACGGTGATCGGTGTGGATCTGGTGCCCGAACGCCTGGCCCGGGCCCGTGCCCACGGGGCGACCACCCTGGACCTGCGTGACCACCGGCGAATCGGGGACGCCATCCGCGACCTTACCGGCGGCCGCGGGGCCGACTCGGTGATCGACGCCGTCGGCATGGAGGCGCACGGCGCTCCGGCCGGCAAACTCGCGCAAACCCTGACTGGCCTTCTGCCTCAGCAGCTGGCCCGGAAATTGACGGAGACCGCGGGCGTCGACCGATTGAGCGTGCTCTATGCCGCGATCGACAGCGTCCGCCGCGGCGGCACTATCTCGTTGTCCGGAGTGTACGGCGGAATGGTCGACCCGATCCCGATGATGGATCTGTTCGACAAGCAGATCCGGCTCCACACCGGCCAGGCGAACGTGCGCCGATGGATCGACGACATTCTGCCGGTGCTCACCGCCGACGGAGACCCGCTCGGGGTCGAAGGCTTCGCCACGCACAAGCTGCCCCTGGCGGACGCGCCTCGTGCTTACGAGATCTTCCAGAAGAAGCTCGAAGGCGCCCAGAAGATCCTCCTGGAACCGACGCCATGAAAACCGCGACTATCACCGAAACCGCCCGGATCGCCGGCGAAGTCCTGCTGCCCACGGTGGCCGGTGGAGTGCTCAAACGCCGCCCCGGAGTGCAGCGGATCGCCCAGCGGATGCAATGGGACCGGCGATCGGTGCGGCTGCTGACCGGATTGCAGGACAAGTACGAGGGACGGCCGCTGCGGTTGCGCGTGCCCGGACGTTCGATCGTGCTGCCGTTCTCCGCCGAGGATGTGGGCGCGGTGCTGGCCGGGGCGCCCGCACCGTTCAGTCCGTCCACTATGGAGAAACGCGCCGCGCTCGGGCATTTCCAGCCACACGGGGACTCATCAGCCCACTCGCGCAACGGGACGAACGACGGCGGTTCAACGAGGATGTACTCGAACCGGGGCACGCCCTGCACGAGCTGGCCGGACCATTCGAGAAGGCGATCGCCGAAGAAGCCATGGACCTGCGAAAGGCGCTGAGCCTCGATTGGGACCGGTTCGCCACCAGCTGGTGGCGTATCGTACGGCGGATAGTGCTGGGTGCCGGCGCGCGCGATGACGACACCGTCACCGACATGCTCGCCCGGCTGCGGCTGGACGCGAACTGGGCATACCTGCACCCGCGCCGCACCAAGGTGCGCCGGCAGTTCCGGCAACGCCTGGAGGGCCACCTCCGGCGCGCCGAGCCGGGGAGCCTTGCCGAAACCATCGCGAAAACACCCAGCCCGATACCGGTCGCCGATCAAGTCGCGCACTGGCTTTTCGCCTTCGACGCTGCGGGAATCGCCGCTTTTCGTGCCCTCGCGCTGCTGGCCGCCCGACCCGGAACCGTCCACACCGGACCTGCTCCGGAACTGCCGTATCTGCGCGCGTGCGCCCTCGAATCCGTCCGGCTGTGGCCGACGACACCGATGCTGCTGCGGGAAACCACCGAACCCACCGCGTGGGGACGGGCCGGCACCACCATCCTCGTGTTCACTCCCTTCTTCCACCGCGATCATCGCCGGATGTCCTATGCCGACAGCTTCGTCCCGGAGATCTGGCTCGACGGGCGCGCGGCCGCACAGCCCGCGCTCGTGCCGTTCTCCGCGGGCCCCGCGATCTGCCCCGGGCGTGATCTCGTGCTGTTCACCGTGAGCACACTGCTCGCCGAGCTGCTGCGGCACCGCGACCACCACCTCGCCGGGGCCGATCTGTCCCCCGGCCGGCCGCTGCCCGCCACCGTCGACCCGTTCCACCTGCGGTTCACCGCGCGCCTGCCCGAGGCGGAGAGACCAGCACCGTGACCGGCCGGGACAACGGCAACGGCCACCACCAGTGACGGAGTCCTGCCGTGCACACCCGCATTCAGCTCGATCCGGGCAGCACCGCGGTGCCGTGCGAACAGTGCGGCCGCCCGACCCTGCGCGTCGCCCGGCTCGTCCGCGAGGACGGGACCCCGGTAAGTCACACGATGGTGTGCACTACCTGCCATCCGCGACGGCACCGGATGCCCCATCGGGCGCCCTGACCACCATGGTCGCCGGATCACGAGCGCCGGAGAGCGCCCCGGCCTCCGACGGGCCGTTGCTCGCCGGGAAAACACCCGGCCATCGCGTGGCAGGCGAAATATTCCCCCTTTGCCAGCTCTGGACCATCGTGGGCCGGTCGTCGGGCCCCATGATTGGCGCCCCGGCGCACCGGGTAATTCCCAGTACATGGATCAATGTGTGCACCACAGCGCGGACGGAGCGCTCCCAGCGTTCTCGCCCCCGCCTGAGGTCGAGCTGCGCATGCCGGCTGACCGCCGGCTGCTGTTCCTCGCCCGCCTTGTGGCCGAAAGTATCGCGGCCACCACGGAGTTCGGTCTCGACGACATCGACGATCTGCGGCTGGCCGTGGACGAGGGCGTCTCGGCGCTGGCCGTCCGCGCGGACGACGGCGCGATCCTGGACTGCACGTTCCGCTGCCGCGATCGGCTCACGGTCAGCCTGTGGACCTCGTCCTCGGCCATGCCGCCACCGGGGCCGGACGAGGTCGGCTGGCACGTCCTGCGTGCCCTGACCGACTCCCTTGCCGCTTGGACCGAACCCGCCCAGGACGCGCGGACCTGGCGGATCTGCCTCGAATTCACCAAGGAGCCCAGGACGGGAGGACCATGAAACCCGCCGGCAGACCGCATACCGACCGCTACGAGCACTGCGCCGGGTGGTTCGACGAGCTCAACGCCCTGCCCGGCACCGACGAGGTGCGGCGGGAACGCCTGCGCCGCAAGCTCATCGAAGAACATCTCCCGCTCGCCGAACACATCGCGCAACGCTTCAGCGGCCGCGGCGAGCCCCGCGACGACCTCGTCCAAGTCGCCCGGCTCGGCCTCGTGAAGGCCGTCGACCGATTCGACCCGGACCGGGCGAGCGACTTCCTCTCCTTCGCCGTGCCCACCGTGATGGGCGAGGTCCGCCGCTACTTCCGCGACGCGGGCTGGTCGATTCGCGTCCCGCGGCGGCTGAAGGAGCTGCACCTGTCCGTCGCACACGCGACCGCCACACTGTCCCAGCAATACGGACACGCACCGTCGAGGTCCGACCTGGCCGAGCACCTGGACCTCGCCCCCGAAGAGGTGACCGAGGCACTGGTGGCCGGCAACGCCTACCGGACCAGCTCGCTGGACTGCGCGCTGCCCGACGAGCCGGAAACCCCGGCCCCGGCGGACTTCCTCGGCGAGGACGACATCGAATTCGAACGCGCCGAGATCCACGAGGCACTGCAACCCGTGCTGCGCCGCCTGCCCGACCGTGAGCGCGCCATCATCGCGATGCGCTTCTTCGGCAACATGACCCAGTCGAAGATCGCCGAGCGGATCGGCCTGTCCCAGATGCACGTTTCCCGGCTGCTCGCACAGACCCTGGAGCAGCTCCGCGAGATGCTGGACGCCGCACCTGCAGGGAGGTGACACCCATGCGCCGCGTGGACGAACTGCTCGCCGAACACGGCACGACCTACGCCCGCGAAGCGGGGATCGCCCTGGCCGACAAGCCACAGCCGCTGTACCGGCTGCTGGTCCTCACCACCCTGCTGTCCACCCGGATCAGCGCGGACCTCGCGGTCGCCGCTGCTCGCGAACTCTCGCGGGCAGGTTGGCGATCCCCCGCCGCGATGCGGGATTCGACCTGGCAGCAACGTGTCGACGCGCTCGGGCGAGCACACTACGTGCGGTACGACGAGAGTACGTCGCAGCATCTCGGCGAAGGCGCCGATTTCATCCGGCAGCGCTACCGAGACGATCTGCGACGGATGGGCGACGCCGCCGGCCGCGATCCGCGGAAGCTGGAGAAGCTCGTCGCGGAGTTCCCGCGGATCGGCCCCACCGGGGCGCAGATCTTCTGCCGTGAGGCACAGGCGGTCTGGCCGTGGCTGCGTCCGTACTTCGATCGTCGCGCCCTCGCCGGTGCGGAGCGGGCCGGGCTGCCGGCCGATCCGCGCCGGTTGGCGAAGCTGGTGCCGGGCGAGGACGTCGCCCGCCTCGCGGCCGCGCTGGTGCGGCGGAGCCTGCAGCACTAGCCACAGGAGGAAGTGATGCGCCCGGTCTGGTAGGTGTGCTCTCGTTCGGCTTGGTGAACATTCCGGTGCGCCTGTACAAGGCGGTCGAGGAGCACGCCGAAGGCGTCCTGATCGGCGGTCAAGCCGCCACGAGCGTTTTCGCCGTCGTCGCAATCGCCCCCGCGTCGATCCCGGCCATGCGCAGCAGTTCCTCCGGAGTCCCGGACATCGGCATCTCACGGACGGCCAGTTTGTGCACCGGTACCGGCAGTGTGGCAAGGGCTTCGAGCACAGCGTCGCCGAGACCGCCTTCGGGCCAATGGTCTTCGACGGTCAGGACGACGCGCGTCTCCGCGGCTGCTCGGCGCACAGCCACCTCGTCGATCGGCTTGATCGAGTAGCAATCCAGCACGCGGGCGGAAACACCTTCGCGGGCAAGCAGACCGGCCGCCCGGTCGGCTTCGTCCACAGTGGTCCCACAGGCGATGAGCGTCACTTCGTCCCGATCGGACGATCGTAGGGTCCGGCTGCCGCCGATGCGCACGATCTCGTCCGCCGCGGTCCGAACCGGGGTCTTCCCGCGCAACGTCCGAAGGTAGGAAATGCCCGGCAGGTCCGCCATCTGCGCGACGAGCTGTGCCGTCTGGTTCGCGTCCGAGGGGTGCAGCACCGTGCTGCCGTGCACGGCGCGCAGCGCGGCGAGGTCTTCCAGCGCCATCTGGGACGGCCCGTCCGCCCCGATCGCGACACCGGCGTGCGAACCGGCCAGCCGGAGGTCCGCACGGGAGATCGCCGCCATCCGGATGAAGTCGTAAGCGCGCGACAGGAAGGCCGCGAACGTCGAAGCGAAGGCCGTCCATCCCCGCGCCTGCAATCCGACGGCCGCCGCGATCATCTGCTGCTCGGCGATGTACATCTCGAAATACCGCCCGGGATGTGCCTTCGCGAACAGGTCACTGTGCGTCGAGTTCGATACTTCACCGTCGAGTGCCACGACGTCGCCGCGACTGCCCAGCGCGGCCAGCGCCTCTCCGTAGGCTTCCCGCGTCGCGACCTCGTCCCCCACCTCCCATGTGGGCAGTTCGACCCGTTCGATCGGGCAGTCCTGAACCGGAACGGACGTGTCCGGCGTCGCCACCGAGACGATCAGGTTCCGGCGGCCACCCAGTTCCGCGATTGCCTCGTCCGGATCGTCCAGTGGCTTGCCGTGTTTGCCTGGCAGGTCTTCGACCGCGGCGACGCCCTTGCCCTTCTTCGTTTTCGCGAACAGCACCGTCGGCTTCCCGCGAGTGCGCTCTGCATCGGCGTACGCCGCTTCGATCGCTTCGACGTCGTGACCGTCCACAGTGATGGCATGCCAGCCGAACGCCCCCGCACGAGCGGCGTAGGTGTCCATGTCCCAGGCGACCATCGTTTCGGTGGTCTGCCCCAGCCGGTTGACGTCGACGATTGCGACCAGGTTGTCCAGTTCGTAGTGCGCAGCGTGCTCGAATGCCTCCCAGATCGAGCCTTCCGCCATTTCCGAGTCACCGCAGAGAACCCAGACGCGATACGGCAGCCGGTCGAGCATCTTGCCCGCGAGTGCCAGCCCGACGCCGGCCGGCAGGCCTTGCCCGAGCGAACCGGTCGCGACGTCCGTGGGCGGGATCCTCGGGGTGGGATGGCCTTCGAGCCGGCTCCCGAACGTGCGGTAGGTGCGGAACTCGTCCTCGGCGATCGCGCCCGCGGCCCTCAGCATCGCGTAGTAGAGCGGAGAAGCGTGCCCTTTCGAGAAGACGAGGTGGTCGTTGTGCGGTTCGCCGGGGTGGCGGTAGTCGAGTCGCAGATGGCCGTCGAGCAGGACCGCCATGAGGTCGGCCGCCGACATCGACGAGGTCGGATGACCCGAACCGGCGTGGCTGCTCACCCGGACCGAATCGACCCGCAGCTGCTGGCCCAGTTCCCGGCGGAAGTCCGCTCCGCTGCTGGTGATTTCCATGTCCCCCGGCTACCCGGCGGCGCGACGGTCGACACCTCCGATCCGGGCTTGCGAGGCAGGACGACCCAAAGGATGGGAACGGGGCTGACCACGGAGTGCTCGTCGGCATTGGCGGTCGTGGCGAGCTTCGAGCTTCCGGGCTCGGGCGGAGCCCGGCCGGAACGCCACGTCGCAGACGGTTGCTCGGTGTGTCACATTCACGATGGGGTGGGCTATCGGGTTTCCTGTTTGGGCTTGCGAGAAGCCGACGGGTTCGTGGATTCTTGGTTGATCGGCTTGCTTGGAGGGTAGCGATCGTCAGGCTTGGGTGGGGGTCGGGTCGTGCGCGTTCGGGGTGGGTGGCTTCGAGGTAGGTCGTGGCGGCGTTGGTGCCGATTCCGAAGGTTCGCATGAGATGGATGGGGTCGGCGGTGTGCCGGGCTTCGTCACAAAATGAGAAATGCTCTTACTCCTGATTTAAGGAGACGATTGGGTGTTCCCGGCACCCGTGCCGGGAAACCCGTCGTCGGACAGCAGCGGGCCGAGCGGCCCGAGGTCGATGTTCAGCTCGCGCGGGTCGATCCCGAACTGGTCGCACAACTCGGTCATCCGCTCTTCCAGGAGCATGAGTGTGCGCCCGACCTTCTCGACCTGCTCGTCGTCGAGATCGCCGTGGTCCACCCGGCGAAGTGCCTGCCGTTCCATGAGCTGCCGGAGCAGTTCCACAATGGTCAGCACAAGGCTCGCGAGACCGTGTTCGACGTTCTCGGGGTCGGTGTTGATGCGGCGAGCCGGTTCAGTCATCGTTCGGCTGCAGCGCGGTGATCGAGGTCAGGAGGGTACGCAGCGAGATGTGCACGAGGTCGACGTCCGCGATGGACAGGGTGAGTTCCCCGCTCACCACGACGCCGCCCGCGAGCACGCGGTCGAGCAGGTCGACGAGCGCGACCGGGCGTTCGGCTACGGGCATCGGCTGGGTCATGGTTCCTCCCATGACGAGAAGGAATAGGGTGGCCAGGGGCCGGTCAGCTGGACGCGGATCGTTTCCTCGTCCCGGTCGCACCGGGTGGCGGCCTCGGTGAAGGAACGCGCCTTGTCGTCCTCGACCAGATAGGCCGCGTTGAGGATCATCCGTGCGTCTTCCCCGGCCAGCGTCCGGTTCTGCGGCGGATTCAAGCGCGATGCGACGGCGAGCTCGGCGAGCCGGGTGTGGACCCGGCTGGCTTGCTCGCCAGCGCTGCGCTCCTGCTGTTGCTGCGCAGTCAGTGCCGCTCGCCGCCGGGCGAGATATGCCGTGCCGGCTCCCCGCGCGGCCGGATTTGCCACCGTGGAACCGGTTTCCGGCTCTTGTTCGAGGAAAACCTTGACGCCCCACTCGGTCCGACCGGTCACGTTGTCGAGCACGCGGGTGAACTCGGCCTCCCGCTCCCGAAGGACCGCGCGCACCCCGTCGTCGTCGCGATACACGGTCGTCAGCCGGACCGGCACGACCGGGCCTTGCGCGACCAGCGCGCCGATTACCGTGTCGTGTGCCCTCGCGACCGCGGCGAGCCAGTCCAGGTCCTCCAAATTGCGGTGCAGTGCTGCGTCACCGAACACGCTCAGGGGTACGTCCCCGACCACCGCGGTCAGCCCGGCCGCCTCGATGGCCCGTGGTGTTTCGGCCGCTACTCCCGTCACAGTCCCGGGCTCGGCTCGTCGCGTCACGGCGTACAGCCAGAGGCCACACTCAGTCACGAGGTAGGCCCCTCAATGGCTTCCGGGGCGCGTTCCAGTTCGGCGATGCGGGCGCGTAGTTCGCGATTCTCGTCCTCCAGTTGCCGTCCGCCGTCACCGGTCAGCCATGGATCGGTCTCCCACCAGTTGATGCCGACCTCGCGCGCTGTTTCAAGTGAGGCTATGACCAGCCGGAGCTTGATCGTGAGCAGTTCGATGTCGAGCAGGTTGACCTGGATGTCTCCGGCGATCACCAGACCCTTGTCGAGCACCCGTTCCAGGATGTCGCCGAGGTTCGCCGGCTGGTGGTTGCCGCCGGGGCTCAACCCGCTCGACGGCGCCGAGAGCGGGGTGGGCTGCTGCGAGGCCATGTCAGCCGGCTCCGTTCCCGATGTCGCCGCGGCCGCGCGCGTACCGCTTCGTCCGCCGATAGGCGAGCAGGTCGCCGTCGGGGTCCAGCTCGATCTCGTACAGGGCGAGCATGTCCGAGGAGGACGGGATCCGGCGTTCCTCCAGCACTTCCACCTCGACGAGCCAGCCGTCATCGTCCGGTTCGACGGATGTGACGCCGGCTGGGTTTTCCGTGATCAGGTCCGCGGTGTGGCTGAGCGCTTTGGCCGCCGCCGTCGATGCGGACATCTCCTCGCGTGACCTCGCTGCCATCGTTCGTCACCTCGTTTCGTCGGTGCTCAACCGGTTCAGGACTTGTTGCTGTGCCTCGGCTTCTTCGCCCGGTGAGATCTCGCCGGCCGCGCGCTCCTGCTCGAGGGCTTCCAGCTCGCCGCGTACCGACGCGGGACTGCGCAGCTCCTCGTCGACACGTCGCTGGATCAGCTCGCCGATGGCGAACACCCCGCGCACCGGTGCCAGTGGAAACCCGAGGATCGAGCCGAGGAGACCCATCGGCTACTCCTGCGGCCGTGTAGTGACGACGAAGTCGTAGGCCGCGAGCGGCCCCAGCAAGCGCACCTCGGCCCGGCCTTCCCAATCGCGGGCGAGCGCGCCGACCGCCTCCTCGAGATCGTCCTCCCGCTCGGTTTCCACCAGTAGTGCTAGATGCACCGCTTCTTCCTCGTGCGTCGGTTCTCGCACGTTGACCTGTACGGCGAGCGAGTCGAGAGCGTCGGCCACCGTCTTCGTGTCCGCGTCGCGTTTCGCAGCGATGGCGTTGTTGATGTGCTCGCCCAGTGCGATGCGCTCGTTGCGGGTGGCGTCCTCGGACTTGCCCCGGATCGTTTCCCGCAGCTGGGCCAGTTTCTCGTTCTCATCGAGGATTTCGCTGAGGATCGCGTCTTCGACGTAGCGGGCCCTGACTACGTATTCCGCCTTGCCCTCCAGATGCCGGAGAGCGGCGAGAAAATCGTCCTCGTTGCCTTCCAGCAGTTCCGCGGCGACAGCCTCCTCGTCGGACACCACCGCGCCGAACCGCAGCGGGAGGACCGGGACCTGCGCCGCGGCCGCGTCGAGGAGTCCCGCGTGTGCGGTCAGGTCCTCGGGCCGGCCGAGTGGCTTGTCCTGCTGGATTTCGCTGACCAGCGCGGCGAGTTCGCCGTGGCGTACCGCGGTGACGGGGGCCGGGGGATCGCCGACGCCCCGCGTCTCGGGGTCGATCTCGCAGTCGGCGGGGACGATTCCATAGACGTAGAAAGCCTTTTCGGCCATGTCAGTCCCTGCCCTTCCGGCCGCGCTCCGCTGGTTCGTGGTCGTCGTCACCGACGAGATCGCGCAGTGCGTCGCCTGCGGCTTCGAGCGCTCCCTTGGTCTTCGACTTGGCCCCGCCCTCGCTCATGTCCTCGATCAGATCGGGCAGGCCCTTCTGACCGGTGTTGGAGATGTCCAGCCGGTTCACGGCTTCGGCGAAGCGCAGGTAGGTGTCGACGCTGGCGACCACCACCCGGGCGTCGATGGTGAGCAGTTCGATCCCGACGAGGGACACCCGGACGTAGGCATCGATGACCAGTCCCTTGTCCAGAATGGTGTCGATCACGTCGGCGAGGCTGCTCGAACTCGGACGGTCGAGTCCACCTCCCCCACCGGAGGGCTGTACCGCTGTCGTCATCGTCTGCTCCTTCGGCGTGTACCGGGTTCCTCGTCTTCTTCCTTGTGCTCGTCCTCGTGCTCGTCCTCGTCGTCCACGACCTCGCCGTCGCGGATCTCGCCGCGCCACCCTTCGACCTCGTCGGGATGCAGGAGCGCGTCAGTCATCACGTGCCGGCGGAAATGCTTGAGCTCCAGCCGGACCCGCCGGCCCTGCGCCCGCCAGATGTTGCCCGTGCGCTCGAACAACCCCTGCGGGTGGTAGGCCAGCACGAGCACGACCCTGGTCAGGTCCGGGGTGAGTTCGTGAAAGGTCACCGCACCATCGACGTGGCCCTTTTCTCCTTCGGAGCGCCAGATGATCCGCTCACCGGGCACCTGATCGAGGATGGTGGCCTCCCAGGACCGGTGCGACCACAGGACCTGCGCCTTCCACACGAGCTTCTCCTCGCTCACCTGGTCGACGTTTTCGACCTTCTTCATGAAGCGCGGGAACTCGGTGAACCGCGTCCACTGGTCGTAGACGAGATCGAGGGGGGCACCGATGTCGATCTCCTCGACGATGTTGGTGACCTTGAGTTTGTCGCCGCCACCACCCCCGCCGCCGGGCAGCGCGTCCTTCACCTTGTCCAGGACGCCGGACAGCCCGCCCTTGACCGCGCCCAGCGCCGCCTTCCCCGGCACGCCGGGCTTGCCGCCGGTGACCGCTTCGAGCAAACCGCCGCCGCCCCCACCCGCGTAGTCGGTGAGCCGGCCAGAGGCCGAGGTGATCCGCTTGGCCAGTGCGTCCGTCGCCTTCGCGCTGAGGGTCTGGGTCAGCCCGCGCAGGGCTTCGGTCAGTTCGTTCGAGCCGTTTCCGGTGGCCTTGTCCTTGATTTTGCCCAGTTGCTTGGCCGCCATCACCGTCACCTCCGGGCCCGCCGGACGGGCGCGCGTTCACTGGTGCGGCGCGTTGATTTCGCGCTGCTGGACGAGCGTGGGCTTGCCGTCCGCCGCCGAGCCGGGCGTTCCGGCTCCGTCTCGGCCGCCGCGCGTCGGCGAGGATGTGCGTCTCCGTCGTCGTGTTCGCGACTGGACGCCCGGCGACGGCGAGGATGTTCGGCTTCTTCCTGGTCGTCCTGGTCGTCCTGGTCCTTGCTGGACGCGCGGCGCCGGCGAGGCTTTTCCTCTTCTGTCTCGGCCTCGGACTCTTCTTCGGTCTCGTCCTCGGCGCCTTCGTCCTCGTCCTGCTCTTCGTGCTCGTCCTCGTCTTCCTCGGACCCGCCCGACTGCAGCCGCTCATTCAGCGATTCGATGCGACTGCTCGCCGCCGTCACCGCAGCCGACTTGGCCGCACCGAGCAGCTCCTCACGCGCGAGATCCGTCAGCTTGCCCAGCTCCGGGGAGGACGCAAGCTGCTTCAGCCCGTTCTGCAGGAGCTTCCCCGGCGAGGTACCCACCCGCCCGGTCGCCCCAGCGGCCGCGATCATCAGCGCGAGCCGCATCTTCTTGGAGCGGCCCAGAAGATAGCCCGCTCCTATGGCAAGCGCGACCCGCGCTCCTGATTTCATCGCCGACCTCCTGATTCTGACGCTTGGACGACGAGTTACCCGCCGGCGGCGCCACGAAACGGCAAGGAGGCAGAAAAATAGTATAAAGATCAATTATTTGATCAAATCTGGAGGACGAAGATGTCCGCCTGCGAAACGTCGATGGCAGGGGTGCTCCCTGTCCGGTGCGGGCCGTGGCCGGTAGGCGAATCCGGTGTGCGTCCTCGTCGCGGCCGGTGTTTCGCCGCGCGCCCACCGGGCAATCCGGACGGCAGCCCGAACGGAAGGAGCGACCATGCCGCAGCAGGCCTGGAACAAGAAGCGGGAACGGCAGTACGAGCACATCAAGAACGCGCAGGAGGACCGCGGCGCGAGCGACGACCGGGCAGCGGAGATCGCCGCCCGGACGGTGAACAAGAACCGCGCGCGCAGCGGCGAATCCGCCCGCGCCAGCACAACCTCGCTGCGGGACAAGTCCCCGCAGCAGCGCGGCGGGCACCGTTCGGGCAAGCGCCTCGGACCGGGCGGCCCGACCCGCGACCAGCTCTACAACGAAGCCCGGCAACGCAATATCCGCGGCCGTTCGACGATGACGAAACAAGAGCTGGCCAGGGCACTCGGCCGCGAGTGACCCGCGTCGGGCTCGGCACGGGGCGAGTCCCGGCGGTCCGGAGAACAAGCGTCGATGCGTGTGGCCCTCGACGTGAACGGAACCGATCCGCAAGCGCTGTCCCACCCCCCGGGGCCTACCGGAGGGTGGGCAACAGCTCGTGCTCCGCGAACCGCAGGAACCCGGCTTGCTCCGCCCCGCCGACCTGCACCAGCGCCAGGTCGGTGAAGCCTGCCTTCTCGAACCGCCGCACGGCGTCGCGGATCGGGGCCACGTCCGGGCCGCACGGGATACCGGCGGCGACGTCCTCCTCCCGGACGTACCGGGTCGCCGCGGTGAAGGCATCCGGTCCGGACAGCTCGGCATTGACCGCCCAGCCGCCACCGAACCAGCGGAACTGCTCGTCCGGTTCGGGCCGGAACCTCTTGCGAACGGCCGACGTCCGGGAGAATTTCGCCGACGGCCCGGGGACCGAGGTCGCCCGGGGCGTCGTCACGACCGGCGCTTCCGCGGAAGACCTGCCCGACGACTTCGCGGACTCGTTGCTCATCGCGCTGGCCGGCCACCGAGCGTGGGACCGCGAGACCGATTCCGTCCCCGCCTGACCGACCCCACCCGGATCAAGGCTGTGAAGGGTCCCTTCACGGACTCTGAGTCCGTGAAGGGACCCTTCACAGCTGTTCCTCGCGTCGCCGCACCCGCTCAGCCCTGGAAGGTGGCCGGGTCCGGGCCCGTCCGGCGGCCCTCGTCCAGTCCGTCGATCGCGGCCAGCTCGGCCTCGTCCAGTTCGATGTCGGCCACGTCCAGGTTCTCCCGGATCCGGTCGGGGTGCACCGATTTCGGGAACACCACCCGGCCCCGGAGCACATGCCAGGCCAGGACGATCTGCGCCGCGGTCCGGCCGTGCTTGGCCGCGAGGTCGGTGAGTACCTCGGCACCCAGCACGTCGCCCTTCGCCAGCGGGCTCCAGGCTTCGGTGACGATGCCGTGCGCGCGGTGGTACCGCTCGGCTTCCGGTTGCCGGAACTGCGGATGCAGCTCGATCTGGTTGACCGCGGGCACCGCGCCGCCTTCCTCGGCGAGCCGGTCCAGGTCCACCGGCCGGAAGTTGGAGACGCCGATCGCACGGGTTTTGCCCGCCCGCTGCAACTCCTCGAACGCCTCCCACGTACGCGCGAATTTGTCCTGCGCGGGCAGCGGCCAGTGGATCAGATACAGGTCGACGTAGTCGGTCCCGAGCCGTTGCAGGCTGCCTTCGAGCGCGGTGATCGCGTTGTCGTGGCCGTGTGCGTCGTTCGCCAGTTTCGTGGTGACGAAGACGTCCTCACGCGGCACCCCGGAGTCCCGGATGCCCTGGCCTACGCCTTCCTCGTTGCGGTACATCTGCGCGGTGTCGACGTGCCGGCAGCCCGCCGCCAGCGCCGTGCGCACGATGCCCGCGGTGTCGCCGGGCGGAATCTGGAACACGCCGAGCCCGACCTGCGGAAGCGCTACCCCACCGGCCAGCGGGATGCGCGGGATGTCGATAACCATGTGCGACACGTACCCGCCGAGGCGGCCCCGGAAACGCGTCAGCCGACCGGCGGTGGCACCTCGCCCCGCCAGCTTCCCGTCGCCTGCCCACGCTCCTCGATGAACCGCTTGAACCGCTGCAGATCCCCCTGCACCCGGCGATCGAGAATGCCCAGTTTGTCCGCGACGTTCTCGGCGAACCCGTCCGGATCGATCTCCATCCGGGCGGTCACCCGGGTCCGGGTGTCGGCGAGGCGGTGGAAGGTGACCACCCCGGCGTGGTCCGGCCCGGAATCGGAATGCCAGGCGACCCGTTCGTCCGGGTGCTGCTCGGTGATGGTCGCGTCGAACTCGCGCCCGACGCCGCCGAAGCGGGTGACCCAGTGCGTGTGTGTCGCGTCCAGCTGCCGGACCTCCTCGACGCCCTCCATGAACTCGGGAAAGGACTCGAACTGCGTCCACTGGTCGTAGGCCGTGGTCACCGGGACGTCGACATCCACTGTTTCGGTGATGGTGCTGCTCATGGGCTCCTCCTCGAATGGTTGCCCGGCCCGGCTACCCGGGCCAGGAGCCGGCGAAACCCGGCGCCCGCCCGCGTCCACCGGGGTAGCCGAGGCGGTACAGGACGAGGAGGAGGTTCGCCGTGCCCAGCTTGCCCGCCGAGCAGACATCGCCCGGCAGAGTGACCGCGTCGCCACGCGGAGACGAGCTGCCCGCGTGGCGATTGCTGCGGTTGCCCGCGGTGTACCGGCCCCAGGCTGCTGCCTGCTGGCGTCCGCGATCCGTGCGGCGGCCATCCCACCCGGAGCGTCCACAGTGGATGTCGCCGCCCGTTGTTTCAGCCACGAGATCTCCTTCGGCCGCCACGTCCGTCCACAGCGGACAGTGCGCCGGCATTCAAGCGCAGGCGTATCCGGCGGGCCACCACCGCCGGTTTCGGCGACCGCGGCCGCGGCCACTGTGCGATCACCACCGGAGCCTCCACGGCATCCGGCTCCAGCGCCAGGCACCACCCGGTGTCGCTGGTCCACTGCGCCATCAGCAGCCTCCCGGGATGCTCCCGGGAGGTCTCGGCCAAGGCGATGTAGGCAGTGGCGGGGTGCGCCTGCTCACTCCAGCAGGCCGTGGCCTCGACGCCCAGCAGCCCGGCCACCGCTTGCACATATTCCCGCAACGCAACGGTCCCCTTGTGCCCGGGCTCCAGCTTCACCGGCGCACCTCCATCCTCAGTCGCCGACGCGATACCCCTTTTTCCGCGTCGCACACGTGGAGGGTTGGACGAGGGCGCAAGGGGTATGCGGGACGGATGAACTTCGCGGACGCCATCGACACCGTCGTGGACCGGAGCATCGTCCTCGGCTACGGAAACCTCGGGTTGCGAGTCCGGCGGAGGCTGCCCGGCCGGCCCGCCCATGCCGGGAAAGGTCGTGCTGATCACCGGCGCCGCCTCCGGGATCGGGCTGGCCGCCGCGGCCGGGTTCGCCCGGCTGAGGGCCTCGCTGCGGGTGCTCGGGCGGTCCGACGAGCGCGCCGGCGAGGCCGCCGGCTCGGTCCTGTGGCAGGTACCCGGCGCCGACGTGCGGCCGGTGACCTGTGACCTCGGCAGCATCGCCGAGGTCCGTGCCTTCACCCGAGCGCTTCACCGCCGCCGAGGACCGCCTGGACGTGCGGCTGGTGTGGCAGAACGCGAAGGTGGCGAAGGACCCCGTCGGTGACCGGCTCACTCCGGTCGACGCGGCGACCGTCGGCGAAGCGCGGATCCTGCTGGACGGCACGGGCCGCAAAGGCGTTTACCGGCATTACGACGGCGGCCTGCACGGGGTGTCTGTCCGCTGCACCACCTCGGCTGCTTCGTCCGGTTCAACCCGGCCGAACGCAGCCGGGACTGCCCTTGCCACGGTTCCCGGTTCGATGTGGACGGCGCTGTACTCGAAGGGCCGGCGACCCGCCCACTCCCCTTCGCGAACCGTGACGCTCCCACGCCGGGTGAGAGGCTGTGAAGGGTCCCTTCACAGCCTCTGCGTCCGTGAAGGGACCCTTCACGGACCTCGGTCACGACGACGGCCACCGATCGGCGGCGCGGGGCAGACCCGGATCCGGCGAGCACGCCGCTGACGACGGCGGTTGCTCTCCACCCGCCGGGCCATCCCGGGTACCGCCGGCTCCTTCCCTGCCCGAGCGCTTGCGACGCGGTCCGCCGTCGCTTCGAACACGACCGGAGACAAGTCGTGGCCGGTCCCGCCCGTCCCGGCTAGGGTAAAGCCATGCCGCCGCACGCGCCGGAACCGGAATCGCGCATTCTGCTGGGCGAGATCGTGGGGACCGCGGCCGGCCACGCCGACCTCGCGGACGAACTCCGGAAAATCCTGGCGCGGGCGTGCGCAGCCGTCGGGGTGGACGCGGCGACCGTGCTGCGGCACGACGCACGCTGGCGGCAGCTCGTCGCGATCAGCGCCGCCGGACTGGAGGACGAGGTTTACCAGGGAGTCCGGGTTCCGGTCGGACAGGGGTTCGCCGGTACCGTCGCACTGCGCCGCGAACCGCTCGTCATCGATCGCGACGACGGCCCCACCGCGCTCAACGCGCCGTTGCGGGAGCGCGGCCTGCACACCATGCTCGGTGTGCCCATGCTCGCCGGAGGCGAATTGATCGGTGTACTGCACGTCGGATCGGTCGCGCACCGCCAATTCACCGCCACCGAGGTCGAAACGGTCCGGCTGCTGGCCGATCACCTCGCATCCGTGATCCAGTCGGAGGTCCTGTTCCAGAACCAGGTGGCGACCATCGCGCTGCAACGCAGCCTGCTGCCCGGCAACCTCCCCGACTTCGACGGCCTGAGCGTCGCCACTCGCTACGTGCCAGGCACCCACGCGGCGCTCGGCGGCGACTGGTACGACATCTTCCGCCTGCCCGGCGGACGGATCGGCATCGTCATCGGCGACGTCGCCGGAAACGGCCTCGAAGCGGCGGTCATCATGGGCAGGTTGCGCAGTGCCCTGCGCGCCTATGCGCTCGACTGCGACGACCCAGCCGAAGTCCTCGGCAAACTCGACCACAAAGCCAATCACTTCGAACACGGCGCGATGGCCACCGTCGCGTACGGCGTACTGGACCCGGCGCGGGAACATCTCGTCCTTTCCCTCGCCGGGCACCTGCCGCCGATCCTGGCCTCCCCCGGCGCCCCGGCCGCACTCGTGACCGCACCCGCGGACCATCCGATCGGGCTGACCATCGACCCCGCGCCGCGGCGCACCACCACCGTGCGCCTTCCACCGGGAACTGCCGTGGTCTTCTACACCGACGGCCTGGTCGAACGCCGGGACCAGCTGGTCGACATCGGGATGAGGCGGCTCACCGAACTCGTCCGGGCCGAGGACCCGGACCGTGCCTGCGCCCGGATCATGGCCGAGATGGTCGGCTCTCTCCCGCCCCAGGACGACGTGGCGCTCGTGGTGCTCGAGCGGCATGGAGGCGCCACGGAGGTGTGACCGGGCGCGGTCACTCCGCGGCGAGCGCCGCCTCCATCGTCGGGTACAGGGGCAGGCTGTGTTCCAACCCGGTCAGCTGAACGGGCCGCAAGACCGCCCGCCCGGATGCGACGATCCGCAACGCGGTGCCCTCCGGCATGTCCCGGGCCAGGATCACCAGCTGCGTCAGCCCCACCGACGCCAGAAAACCCACTCCGCTCAGGTCCACCACCAGGGTCGGCGGCTTCCCGGCGAGGGCTTCGCCGAACGCCGCTTTCAACGCCGGCGTGGTGGCCAGGTCGATCTCGCCCCGTACGGTCACGACGGCGATCGAGGGGCGGTCGTCCCGCTCGATCGACAGCGTGCCGGGTGGCCCGGTGGTATCGCTCATCACTCGCTTCCCCTGGTCGGTGAGCCCGGCACCGGCGGCCGGGACGGGTGCCGGCTGGCCGCCCTGCCGGAATTATGCTGCCCGCGCCGCGAAGCCGCCGGGTAAGCCACCGCGCGGTTATCGTGGTGAGGACAGTACGCTGATGGCAGTGGAGGAAATGATCACCATACTTCCGATTCCGGCCGGTGCGTATGCCCGGCGCCGTCCCTGATGTCCTCGCTACCGACGTTCCTGCACTCGGCGTTCTTCTACGGCGACGCCGAAGAGTTCCTCGCCGGGACGCTTCCTTTCGTGCGCGGCGGAGTCGCCGCGGGGGATCCGGTCGCGGTCGCGGTACCGCCGCGCGGTCTCGCGCTGCTAAAGGCGGAACTGGGCGCCGACGCGGCCCGGGTCCGGATGGTCGACATGACTGAGGAGGGCCGCAATCCCGGCCGCATCATCCCCGGTGTGCTGCGGGCTTTCGCCGACGGCTACCCCGGCCGGCAGGTGCGGATCGTCGGAGAGCTCCGGTGGCCGAGCCGTGCCAGCGCCAAATATCCCGCCTGCGTGCAGCACGAAGCCCTGCTCAACCGGTCCTTCTCCGCACGGACAGCGACCGTCCTCTGTCCCTACGACACCGAATCCGCCGGCGAGGCCGCGCTCGCGGACGCCGCCCGGACCCATCCGTGGCTCGTGGACAGGACCGGGGAATGGCGGTCGAGCGCCGGATACGCTCCCGAAGAGGTCCTGCGCGACTGCAACCAGGAGCTCACGGCGCCGCCCGGTTCGGCCACGCGGACCATCGCCGAGGGCGAACTTCCGCAGCTGCGCCACGCGGCGACCGAGGCGGCGCTGCGGGCCGGCTTCGCCGCCGATCGGCTGGCGGATTTCGTCCTCGTGGCCTCGGAACTCGTGTCGAACAGCATCGAACACGGCAGCGGCACCGCGGTGGTCCGGCTGGCCACCGAAGGCCACCAGCTGATCTGCCAGGTCCACGACAAGGGCAGGATCGCCGATCCGCTCGCCGGACGGCGACCGGCGGTGCCCGGACAGGTGCGCGGCCGCGGACTGTTGCTCGTCAACCACCTCGCCGATCTGGTCCGGCTCCATACCGGCCCGGCCGGTTCCACGGTCGAGGCACGCTTCGATCTGCACTGACCGGGCCACTGTCCACAACGGACCAACGGATCACGCACCCGGGTACTCGCTCGGTCACGGTGCGAAACACCGCTGTGACGATGATTGACCGCGCAGCGGACCGGGTAATGACAAGCAGATGAATCAGTGTGTGGGTCCGGCTACGAAGGTGGTGCCTGCGTTTGTGCCCATGGTCGAGTTGCGCCTGCCGGCCGACCGGGACCTGTTGTTCCTTGCCCGGATGGTGGCCGAGGGACTCGCCGGTACCGGCGGGTTCAGTCTCGACGAGCTCGCCGATCTGCGACTCGCGGTCGAGGAGGCAGTGTCGGTGATCGCCCTCCGGGCCGACGACGGTGCCGAGGTCGAATGCGTATTCCGCCGCAACAGCCGGATCACGGTGACGATGGCCACCTCGTCGTCGGCGATGCTGCCGCCCGGACCCGACGAGGTCGGCTGGCACATTCTGCGCGCGCTGACCGATTCGGTCGCCACCTGGACCGAGCCGGGTCCGGACCCGCACGGATGGCGGCTCTGCCTCGAGTTCACCAAGGAGCCCAGGACAGGAGGACCATGAAGACCGCCGTTCACCAGCACACCGACGGGTACGCGCACTGCGCGCCGTGGTTCGGCGAACTGAGTGCCCTTCCCCCAGACGACGCGAACCGGGAACGGTTGCGCACCAAGCTCATCGACGAACATCTGCCGCTCGCCGAGCACATCGCGCAGCGGTTCTGCGGCCGCGGCGAGCCACGCGAGGACCTCGTCCAGGTCGCCCGGCTCGGCCTGATCAGGGCGGTGGACCGCTTCGACCCGCACCGCACGGAGGACTTCCTGTCCTTCGCCGTGCCGACCGTGATGGGGGAAGTCCGGCGGTACTTCCGCGACACCGGCTGGTCCCTGCGCGTTCCGCGACGGCTCAAGGAACTGCACCTCGCGGTCGCCAGGGCGACCACGACGATGGCCCAGCAACTGGGGCGCGCGCCTACCGCGCGCGAACTCGCCGAGCAGCTGGAGATCGACCAGGAAGAGGTGGCCGAGGCACTGGTCGCCGGGAACGCCTACCAGACGAGTTCGCTCGACTGGACCGTCCACAGCGAAGCGGAATCGGCGGCGCTGACCGACCTTCTCGGCGAGGAGGACGCCGATCTGGAACGAGCCGAGATCCACGAGGCCCTCCGGCCGATGCTGCGCCGGCTCACCCCGCACGAGCGGTCCCTCATCGCGATGCGGTTCTTCGAGAACCTGACCCAGTCGAAAATCGCGGAACGGATCGGCGTCTCCCAGATGCACGTCTCGCGCCTGCTTTCCCAGACCCTCGCCAAACTGCGCGACATGCTGGACGAGACGCCCGGCCCGGAGCCCGCCGAACCGGAAAGCGGGTCCTGAGCGATCGAGGACCCGTCGTCCGCCAGGCCGGCGGCGAAACACTCGTGCAGGGCCACGACATGTCGTGGCCCTGCACGCCATCGTCACGAGGCGGTGTAGGGAGAACGGTTCTCCAGCGAAGGGCTCACATCGGGGTGCAGCCCTTCCTGCCCCGGCACCGGCGTCACGGTCGGGCCGGGCATTTCGACAGCCCGCCGCCGGGCCGACGCGCCACCGCCCTGGACGAACGCCTCCGCCTCCCGCTCGCCCCGGATCCGGGCCAGCGCGGCAACGGTGATGGCGTGTGCCGCGGCGAGAACCAGCAGCAGCACGCCGATTCGCCCGACTACGCCGGGCAAATCGCTGCCGCCGATGCCGATGGTCGAGATCAGGGCCAGCACGCCCAGGGTCGACAGGTGGAACAGCGTCGTCACCAGCCGCGCCATCGAGGCCGCCGCGGCGGGGCTCCCGTCGACGTTCCCGAGGTAGCGTTTGCCACTGCGATAGATGATCTGGCCGTCCAGCAGGATCAAGGCGACCCCGATGGCGAGAAACGAGAGATAAGCGTTGGTGGACATGAGACCTCCTCGGAGAGTGCGGTCTCAAAACGGCTACCCGGAGGCGCCCGGGTCAATCGCCCGGCTCCGGACCGTGCGCGGGGCCACAGAACCGGCGCGGGTCTCCGGTGCCCCGGCTCAGACCGGATCCGGTTCCTCCGGCGCCACGACGTCCAGCTCGGCGTGCCGCCGCGCCAGCGTTCCGGCGAGCTGCACCAGCTTCACGTTCAACTGTTGCGACGCCCGGCGCAGCAGCTCGAACGCCGCATCGGCGTCCAGTCCGCGGCGGGCCATGAGGATGCCCTTCGCCTGGCCGATCACATCCCGGCTGTCCAGCGCGGTCCGAAGCTGCGCCTGATGCAGTTCGTGGCGCGTCACCGCGTCCGTTTCGGCCACGGCGAGCGCGGCGTGGCTGGCCAGCAGCAGCACGATGTCGCGGTCGGCGCCGGCCAGTCCGCCGGGCGTGCGGGCATAAAGGTTCAGGGCTCCGGAGACCCGGGGGACGGTGTCGTCGGTCAGGGCGATCGCCAGTACGCTGCGCCAGCCCAGCCCACTCGCGACGGCCGCCCAGTCCGGCCATGTTCCGGTGGCGCGCAGATCGGCGCGTTCGATGAACTCGGGGCGATCCGGCAACGCGGCGTCGTGACAGGGGCCTTCGCCCAGTTCGTACTGGAGCCGATCCAGCTCCGCAGCCGCCGGATCGGTGTATGCCGCGGTGTGGAACCGGCCGTCCGGGGCGAGCAGCG
The DNA here is from genome assembly GCF_003600245.1 of Amycolatopsis panacis. Lineage (NCBI taxonomy): Bacteria > Bacillati > Actinomycetota > Actinomycetes > Pseudonocardiales > Pseudonocardiaceae > Amycolatopsis > Amycolatopsis panacis. The sequence goes on along the minus strand of NZ_QZFV01000091.1, from coordinate 731 downwards.
TGATCGAGACCAGGTCGGCGGCGGGTACCAGCGACGCCGCCGCATCCACGATGTGCTGCAGGACCGCGCCGACGCTCGGCGCGGTGAGCAGCCGTTCGGTGAGCGACCGGAACGCCACTCCGGACGGCCCGAGCGGGTCGTCCTCGTCGGCCAGCGCCGCGGCGACCGAATCGGCGACGCGCACGCCTTCCGCTTCGAGCACCCGCCGTGCGACGCCGCCCGGCCGGCAGGCGAACACGGCCCGGCCCGCACCAGCCGACTCCCGCAGCACCGCGAGGCCTTCGCGCGCGAACGCGGTAAGCCCGCTCAGCTCGAAGATCACCGCTTTCGGCGCGAACGCCGGCAATGCGGCCAGTTCGGCACACGACCGGGGGCAGTCGCCGCTCAGCCGCACGACCACCGAATACTCGACAGTGGTTCCGGTATCGGGTTCCACCATTTCCTCTCCACCGACGCCGCCCTCTGCCAACGTACCCCCGCTGGGCAAGATGGCGGTCTGTGAAGGGTCCCTTCACGGACTCTGCGTCCGTGAAGGGACCCTTCACAGCCATAACTTCCGGACGGAGCGCGACGGGCGGGACGGGCGGGACGGCGCGCGGGCGGAGCTAGCCCCGTATTTCGCACATGGGGGAAGGTGGGGTGATCGGGGCTTTCGTTCTTGATCATCATAGGGTCGCGGTCCATGCGAGGACAGCGGGTCGCTTATGGACGCCCGAGTGTGGAGAAGTTGC
>NZ_QZFV01000090.1:0-61240 GCF_003600245.1 Amycolatopsis panacis | reverse complement strand
TGGGCAGAGTCCGTGAAGGGTCCCTTCACGGACCCGAAACCGGTCCGGCGCACGCCACGAGGTGGTCGCACACACACCTCCGCATCGCCCGCTGCCGGGCCCCCGACCAACTTTGCCGGGGCCCTGGGCCGGTCGCTACGCATCCTTCGAATTCCAAGGATGCGCATCGAACCCGGGGCCACTTTATTCTGCTACAGCCTTCACCTCGTCAACCGGGACACTTTCCGGGGTGTCGCCGGCTACCGTACCGACGAGACTCGAAGGCCGGGTGATTGCGTCATATCCGGCGAAACCGCCCAGGGCCGTGACGCCACTGAGCCCCGCCGGCTCATAGATGAGTTCCGACGTGCCCCGTAGCCATTGGTTGACCCAGATGATGCCTGTCTCGATTTCGCGCGCGGCGAGATCAATCCGTTCGGAGCTGTTGCTGTATACAGTCGCGGACAAACCGAACTCCGTCTTCTTCGCCTTCGCCACCCCTTCGGCAAAGTCGTCCACGACCTGAACAGCGGCGACCGGACCGAAAGTCTCGTCAGTCACGATGAGCATCTCGTCCGTCACATCGGCGAGCACCGTAGCCGGGTACCAATAGCCGGGTCCGTCCGGCACTACACCCCCAGCAAGAACAGTCGCACCGCGGGACACCGCGTCATCGACGTGCGCCACCACGATGTCACGCTGCGCTCCGTCCACCATGGGGCCGAGCTGCCTGTCGTGTCGTTCTCCTTCTTCGCGCCGCACATAAGTCGCCGCGGCGGCGACGAGCTCGGCGGTGAACTCCTCTGCGACCGCGCGATGAACGTAGATCCGCTCGATGGACGTGCAGAGTTGCCCGGTGTTGGTGAACGCCCCGCGCGCGACGTCGGCGGCCACGTCAGCGACATCGACTCCGCTGTCAACGATAGCCGGATCTTTACCCCCGAGTTCCAGAACGACTCGGCGCAGGTGCTTCGCGCCCTCGGCCGCGACTGCTGTCCCCGATGCCACCGACCCAGTGAAGTGAGTGACCTTCACTCCCGGATTCTGGGTCAGCGCGGCACCGGCTTTTCCGACACCGAAAACTACGTTCAATACTCCGCCCGGAAGATCGAACAGTTCAGCGAGTCGCATAGCTGACATGGGAGCCCGCTCCGACGGCTTGAGCACGACGGTATTGCCGGCCGCCAGTGAGGGGCCGATGGCGGCGAGGATGACGTTCGTGGGAAAGTTCCACGGGACGATGACCCCCGCCACACCCAAGGGCTTTCGCGTGACGGTACTCGTGTGGTCAGCGCTTGGCTGTACGAACGGATACTTGAGGGCCAACTCGACATCATTGCGGAAACCCTGTACGGCGCCTCGAATCCACTGCTCGCCGACTGCCGCGGGACGGCCCATGTCAAGTTCTTCGATATCGGCGATCTCCGCTACATGGTCTTCAAGCACGTCGGCGATCCGCAGAAGGGCGTCCACTCGCTCCTGAAGAGGAAGCTTCGACCAACCCTTTGCGGCGTCGGCGGCCGCGTCAACGGCCGCATTCACCTCGAGCGCCGTGCTCAGCGGCATCGAGGCGACCGGAGTCTCGGTTGCCGGGTTGATGATCTCGACGAAATCCACAACATCACCAGTAGACCATGTGCCGCCGATGAGATTCTGAAGATGCTTCACTCCGCGCTCCCTACTGTCGCGTTCATCTGTTGACTACTTACGCGTCGAGCCGGTCGCCCATTACTTCGCCCAGCATCAGCGAGACGAGGTATGTGTTGGAACGAGGGCAGAACGGAAGGATCGACGCGTCGACCACCCTGAGGCCCTCGACGCCCAGCACGCGGCATTCGGAGTCAACGACGACGCCGTCCGCATCGTCGGCCCCCATCCGGCACGAGCCCGTGAGATGTGCCGTATCGGTCACCGTGTCCAGCAGGTACTTCTCGAACGCGCGATCGCCGTGCTCGATGGCCTGCAGCAGCTCCTGGTTGACGTTTCGAGGACTCTCCGACGAAATCTCGGCAAAACCGCTCGACTCGAGAAGGTCCGCCGTCAGACGCACGCCGTACTTCATTCGCTCCATATCGTGAGCATCAGAAAGGAACCTCTGGCGAACTCGTGCCCTTTGGGACGGATCGCGCGAAACAAGAGTAATGTCGCCTGTCGAGTTGGCTCGGTTCAGCCAGACATCCACCGTACCGCATCCTGCTTGAACACCCGACGGATAGAACGACGAAACGTCCTGATTGCCCGAAATCAGCATTAAATCGTTGTCCGCATCACCGATACCGCTCGAAAATCGCACACAGCAGTTTGTGTGACGGTCGTCCACACCGGCCGCGAGTTCAGGCCGCACCGGCACGTTCAGGTGCAGCTGTGGGTGATCCTGCACATACTGCCCTACGGGTAGATGCTGGTTCACTCGAATGCCGAGGCCGGCAAGCTCGTTTGACGGCCCGATGCCGGAGCGCAGGAGAATCTCCGCTGATCCAACAACGCCGCCGGACAGTACAATCTCACCACCACTGATCCTCGTGCCGTCTATCAGCACAACCGAGGTTGCCCGACCGCCCTGCAGTTCGATGGTGTCAACCACCGCCCCGCTGCGAATGTGCAGGTTCGACATTTCTCGCCGTGGCTCCACGTATGCGTCGTTGGCAGTTACGCGGTGGAAGTCCAGGGCGTTGTACGGGTAGGGCGAAACACCCGTAGCGCCAGGAGCGTTGACATCGTCGGCCCACGCGAAACCCCGCTCGAGCGCCGCAGACCTGAGTCCGCGGTCTACAGCTCCCCACTTCGACAATGGCGTCCGATAGATCGGAGTCGGGCCACCCGCACCGTGATAATCGGCGTCGCCGAAGTCCAGATCGTTCTCAAGTCGGCAGAGATAACGCACGACATCGGCATATCCCCAACCCTTGCACCCTGCCTCGGCCCACTCATCGAAGTCATTAGCCGGAGGCCGAATGGCAATTTGGCCGTTGACGATCGAGCTCCCACCAACTCCTTTACCGCGAGCGTACGGTGCCGGCTGCTGGCTGTCTGTTCGCGCTGCCATCAGGTCGGGCCAGAGATAATCACTGCTCAAACCGCTGAGATACGGCTGCACCGCATTGGGCGAACGCCACGCCGGGTGAAGATCTACAGACCGAAAGTCAGCTCCCGCCTCGAGCACCAAGACAGTCGCACCACGATCCGCAAGCCGTGCGGCCAACGCCAGTCCGCTAGCCCCGGCCCCGACGACCACCACATCCCAGTTACTAGTCATGACACCTTCACGCCCTCGATCTCTCAACATTTCGGGTCATCCAGAAGCCGCCGACACTCTTCTGGGCCTCGGCGGCGTACCGCTAAGTGGCACGCTGGCCGCGTAACAGCGTGGACGCTGCCACTGGAACCTGTTTCCTGCCAATAAAAAACGCAGAACCCCGATATGAAGTGGTCCCCTTACCGATCAAATTCACCGAGGTTCCGCGCTTGATTGCGATCTCTTCGATGGCTGCTGCTTTGAGTCCCAGCAGGAGCATGCTCGCTGAAAGTATGAAATTGGGCGGACTTCACTGTCGTACCCCTTTGACCTTTCTGCTGACCATAGCGGTCAAGGCTTCGTGATCGTTCCGCTGTACGGGACGACGGCCGCCATGTTGGAACAGTAGAGTGATACTGCCCTCGTGTCAACCAACCCGGGAGCCGGCTTTCGGACTCGATAAAGATCGGCGCACCCGAGGGCTCACGATCCGACCCACCGCCCAGGATCTCTGCGACACTCCGGCCGGCTCGGCTGCGCGCGTGAACGCCAACGGCCGATGGGCGCGGTTGTCCGCGAGACGGTCGCGGCCGCATGGAGTCTGTCGCAGATGGGGTTCGCGACGGATCACTCTGCGCGACCAGTGTCGGAGGGACAGCCACTACCGAACCGGAGGGCGGCCGTCTGCACCGCGCGGTGAATCCGGGATCCGGCCGTGGCCGGCGACGGTCCGATGCAACACCGGCAAACGGTGAGCTCGATACCCGAGGCGTCCAGCTATGACCGCCTCGCTTGTGGACGCGGAGGCGCTCACCCAAGCCGCTCACCGCCTGGCGCGTTACATCGCGGCAACACCATTGGAGCGCAACGGTCGCATGTCGGCTCGGCTCCGTGCTGAGGTCCTCCTCAAGCGCGAGGATCTGCAGCCGGTCCGCTCTTACCAGGCGCGCGGCGCGTTCAACCTGATCTGCAGCCTTGACACGGCGCAGCGGGCAACCGTTGTGGTCGCGGCCAGCGCGGGAAACCACGCGCGGGGTTCGCGGCGGCCTGCGCGGCACTCGGGGCGCGCGGCCGGGTGTACCCGCCACGTTCGAACCCGCGCCAGAAGCGGGAACGGATTGCCGTACCGGGTGGCACTGCCGTTGAGATCGTCGCGGCGGCGACATGTATGACGACGCCGCGGCCGGGCCTCACACGACACCGCAGAGACTGGTGCGACGTTCCGTCAGCGACTGCGTTTCCGCATCAACTGGTCGAAGCCGACAGCGACGATGATGATCAAGCCTTGAGCGATGGATTGCCAGTTCGAGTCGAAGGCCAGGCTGAAGAACAGATTGTTCAAGCTGGCGATGATCAGGAGGCCCACTGCGGTACGGACGACGCTGCCTTCGCCGCCGAGTAGTGACGTACCACCGATCACGACGATCGCGATCGCTTCCAGCGCCAAATTCGTACCAAGGCCGCCTTGCCCCACGCCCAGCTGAGAAGCACTGACGACACCCGCAAAGCCGGCCAGGGTCCCGCTGACGACATACGCCCCACCGACGACCACCGTGGTCCTGATGCCGGCGAGCCTGCTCGCTTCGCGGTTGCCGCCTACCGACAGCAGTTGTCGGCCGACTATGGTCCGATTGAGGACGATCCACCCGATCACGAACGTGACTACGACAAAGAGCAGTGGCAACGGAATGCCGGCAATCGTGGACTGCCCGAGGTCGGCGAACGAGGCCTTGTCCACCGTGTAAGGCTGACTGTTGGTTATGAGTAGAATAATTCCGGAGAATACCGTCGATGAGCCCAGCGTCGCGATGAACGGATTTATGTTGAGCTTCGCCACAACGAACCCGTTGATGAGCCCGGCAAACACGCCGGCGGCGACTCCGGCGATCATCCCAACCAGCACGGATCCGTGGATTGAGAGTCCAGCTGCGATCGTACCGGACGCTGCATATACCGATCCGACCGACAGGTCGAAGCCTCCGGCGATAATGACCAAGGTCATCCCTACCGCGACGATACCGAGGGGCGCATTCTGAGTGAGCATAATCTTGATATTGTCCCAGGTCAGAAAGCCATGATAGGCGATCGTCGCCGCGGCTACCACGCCGACGAGAACCGCGTAGATTCCAAAGGCTTGCAGCATTCGGCGAGAACGGCTTCCCGTCGGCGTCTCGACGGTAGGCGCCGACGCGAGGTTGGCCGCGTCTCGAGTGTCGGACCGCGCGGTCATTGTTCAACTCCAAACGCGATATCGAAAATTTCACGTACGGTTGGCTTGTGCTGATGCAGGTCGAAGTGACCGACAACTCGTCCAGCGGAAAGCACCATGATACGGTCGCAAATTTCGAGGAGCTCTTCGGTCTCGGCGCTGGTCACGATCACACCCTTGCCTTGGCCTGCGAACTCACGGATCGCTCGAAGGAGTTCCGCTTTCGCCCCGACGTCAACGCCCCGCGTCGGTTCGTCGACAAGCAGGATCTCGGGGTCGACAACCATGGCGCGCGCGAACGCGACTTTCTGTTGTCCTCCGCCCGAGAGCTGATTCACCGGATACCTACTCACTGTGCGATTGAGATTGAACGCCGCCAAGCGTTCCTGCGCAAAGCCCAGTTGACGCTTCGAGCTGACCAGCCCAGCACGCGAGAACGGGTACAGCCTGGGCAAGGTCACGTTGTCAGGAATACTCATGCCAAGGATCAGGCCTTGCGTTTTCCGATCCTCGGGTAGCAGTGAGATCCCCAGGCGATGCGCTTTGCGCGGCGACACAGGCCAGCTGGCTTCTCGATTATCCCGCAGGTACATGCGCCCTGTCGCCGTGGATTCCGCACCGGCGATCGCGCGCAGAAGGCTGGATCGCCCGGCCCCCACGAGACCGGCTATGCCAAGCACCTCATTGGCGCGCACCTCTAGTGACACGTCGGTGATCGCACCTCCTACGGTGCACCCGGCGATCCGCAGCAGCACCTCGCCGTCCGGGCGCGCGTGGTCCTGTGCAACGAAGTTCGGCATATCCCCGACCATCAGCTTCACCAAGCCAGGCTTGGTATAGCTCCTCGCAGGAGCCGACTGCACAATTTTGGCGTTGCGCATCACCGTCACCGTGTCGCTTACGGCCAGTACCTCGTCGAGGTTGTGTGTCACCAGGACGATCGTCGTTCCGTTGCCCCGAAGACGGCGCATCAGCGTCAAGAGATTCTCACGCTCTCGTTGGGACAGCGCAGCGGTTGGCTCGTCAAGCAGCAGCAGACGGCTGCCACGCTGGACTGCCCGCATGATCTCAATAAGCTGGCCTGCCGCCACGCTAAGATCGCTCGCCCGCGTATGCGGGTCGATATCGACCTCGAGCATGGTGCAAAGCTCGGCATATCGCCGCATCATGGCGCGGTCATCGAGTATTCCTCGTCTCACCCGCTCCGACCCGAGGAATACGTTCGCACAGGCATTCAGATGCGGAACGAGACTCAATTCCTGGTACACGCAGGCGATTCCAGCCGCGTGCGCATCTCGCGGCCGGCCGCCGACGAGGTCGTTGCCGAAGACCTCGATTCGACCGGTGGTCGGTCGCGTGCGGCCGCTCATCATGCCGAGCAGGGTCGACTTACCAGCACCGTTTGCGCCGACCAAGGCGTGAATCGTGCCCTGTTCGATCACCAGACTCAGGGAACGCACCGCCGCTGTTCCCTCATAAATCTTCGAGACATCCACGCATCGCACCGCCACCCCCCGCGGTGCGGCCGTCACGCCGTCCATTGTGCCTCATAGCCGGCCGCGTTCTGCCGGGTCACGTACGGGCCATTTGCAAGTGCGGAGCCCTTCGTCAGGGTGTCGACCTTCGGGTACGGCTTACCCGTCCAGTAGGCCACCAGGTTGTCGACTGACGCCTTACCTTCCGACACTGGCAGCCCGGGGAGAGTCATGGCGACATTGCCGGCCTGGATCTGGCCCACGAGCCAGGTATCGCCTGCCCAGTCATAAACTTTGACTTTTCCGAGAAGCCCGGCTTGCGCCAGGGCTTGCTGCGCGCCGCGGGTGACGACTGAGTAGCTCGACACGATGACCTGTACGTCTGGATGCGCGCGCAGAAGGTCCTGAGTCATCCGAAGCCCATCTTGAGTGCTCCAGTCCGTGTTGAGATAGGACACCAGACTGGCTTGCGGATGATCCCTGAACGCCGTTTCCATCTGTGTTTTCATCGATTGGACCAGGCCAACGGTGGATGGACCTGCGAGAAACGCTACTTTCGCCTGGGAGTTCTGATCGAGGATCGTCTTCCACCACGCGGCTTCAGTCTCCTGGGTCTGCCAGCCCGTAAAACCGACCTGCCCGATATCCGCGCCGTTACACACGTACTGATTGGTCTCCATCACGCGGATGCCGGCGTTGATGGCCGCCTTGACCTGATTGCACACCTTCGCCCCGTCGACCGGCACCACAATCCACGCGTTGTAGGTCTTGCGAGCCACGGCCTGCTGCATCTGGTTGATCTGCGTCTGCAGATCGAGGTTTGAGTCGATCTCGGTGAGCTTCACGCCGGCAGCCTTCGCCGCGGACTGAACCGCGTTGCTGAAGATGGCGGCGTACGGATTCGCAGTCGTGGTCATGAAGAACCCGACATTGAGCTCGGAGAGAGCTTGGGGGCTGGATGGACGGGCCGCCGATGCCGAGGCGGGACCGCCGTCCCTCGAGGGTGAACTGCACCCGACGGCAAGCGCCAGCACGAGTGCCCCAGCGGCTGTAGCTGCAAACGCTTTCAGGAATTTGCTCGCCATTTTGTCCTCTTTGGATCGAGTAGCTGCTTTGCCCTGGTGCCGCGCAGCCGGGGAGGGTGCACGTCGGCCCGATACCCGGAATGCAATCGGTGGCCACATTCACGGCTATGCCATCTAATGGAACGCCGTTCTGTACGTTGGCCTGAAACGATGGCACCGCGGACACAGCACTGTCAAGGTCCGCGCTCGCGCTCGGGGGGCCGTAACCGAAACGTGACGCAGGCGTGTGCGCCTCAGCCTGGAGCCACGGTGTCGCCAGGCCGCCGGCCGGTGGCGCGTAGAGGAACATCCACTGGGCTCCGATGATCGCTGATGCGGGGTGACAATCGTGCAGCGAAGAAGGGCATGGGCCACGTGGCGCAGGGGAATGCGCACGACCGTGGACAAAATGTCGATCTTGCGGGAGTTCGGTTTCAGGCGCCGCATCGAACTCGAGCCGGTCCTGGATACACACGCCAGCCAACTGTGCCCGGAGGTGGATCTGCTGCCACGGCACATCAGCGGGCATTCGGATCCACTACGGGCGTGGGCGGTCGCCCAGGCCACTGACCGCGCGGCCGGAGTCAGCGCCGAGATCCTCGTCCGCAGCTACTGCGGTACGGCACGGACCGTGATCAACGCCGACCACCGCGCGGCGACACGATTGTCGCTGGTATTTACCGAAGACCGCCGTTGGAGAAATCGCCGACGTAAGCGGCACAGCCCATCCGGGTCGGAGTCGAACGTCGTGCCCTCCTCGCAGCTCAACGGAATCGGGCATCAAGCAATCCTCCGCCGACCATGCCGGTGAGTTCGTCAAGCGTCGAAAGCTGCTCGAGCTTCTCGACGAGGGCGACGATCCTGCCGGCGGCCGATGCGCCTAGGACCGGCGTCGTCAAGTCCATGAACTTGGCAACCAGTCGATCCCACTGCCGAGCGATGCCCGCACCCCGCGCCGGGGCACCGGTGTCCACCACCGCGTCGAGGCGCCGCCCGTCGCACAGGGTGATCCGGACCGGTGTGACCATCTGGGAACGCTGCGACTCCCCTTCACGCAGGACGACGCGGCCGGCGAGTTCGCGAATTCCAGGCCGGTGCACGATACCGTCGGTGAACTGCGCCTCGCCTGCCTTCCCTTCGACCAGCGCGATGGCCGCCGCATGCGCGATGCTGAACTTGGCTTCCAGCCCGGTCTCCGGCGCGCTTATCGCGCACGTCGTCCGGTGCACCGGCAGCACCTCGACCTCGATGCTCTCGATGTCGGCCACCGAGAACTTGTGCGTGCGGGCCAATTCCAGCACACCCTCGATGGTGGAATGCGTCAGGTAGCAGGCGGCGTGTGCCTTGAACAGGACCTGACGCACCGCGAAATCCTTTGGCGGCAGCGATGTTCGCCCGCCCGGCGCACCCGGCGTGGTCACATCGAGAAAGCCGCGTGGTATCTCCAGCACGTTCGGTGCGCTCGTCATGCCCCGGGCGGCGAGCGATGCGGCGACATACCCTTGAGCGGCGGCCTTACCGGCGTGAAACGGCTTCCCCATCGTGCCGAACATGCTCTTGAGCCCACCCGCCTGGGTCGCGGCGAGGCCGAATGCCCGGTTCCACGCGTCACGGTCCAAGCCGAGCAACCGGCAGGCGGCGGCGGTCGCGCCGAACGTGCCGAGCGTGGCGGTGGTGTGCCAGCCCCGTTCGTGGTGCTGCGGCTCCACCAGCGCGCCCACCGACGCCTCGACCTGCACACCGGCCACGAACGCCGCGAGCACATCGGCACCGCTGCGCCGGTCGCGCTCGCCCAGTGCGAACGCGACGGGTGCCACCGTGACCGACGGATGTCCCAGCATGATCTCCAGAACGTCGTCGTAATCCTGGCTGTGACTGGCCGCGCCGTTGATGAGACAGGCTTGCGTGGTGTTGACCTTGCCGGGCTGTCCCATGATCGAGCATTCCCGACGCCCGCCGTCGGCGTCGGCCTGGGCCCGCAGTATCTCGGCGATCGGCTCACCGGATCCGGCGACCGCGCAGCCGAGCCAGTCGAGCAGGCAGTGTTTGGCCGCCGTCACGACATCGGGGGGCAGGGTGTCGACCGCGTATTCGCGGACCTGGTCGATGATCGCTGTCGTCAGGGGTGCGGGCATTGTCATACCTTCCGGGGTCGCTCGCGACGCCGGTGCCATGACCGGGGTCGGAGGTTCTGTCAGCGTTGAGTCAGATACACCGTGCGCAGCCGGCTGACGAGCCCGCGTGGCCGGCCCGCGCGGGACGAGGACGGCGGTGACCGAAGATGACCGCGCTGCAGCCACTCGACCTGTTCAGCACATAGCAAAGCAGCACACTCAACGCGGCGCCGATGATCAGCGAGTCCTGGCCGGCGATCGCCGGCGCCAGCAGCACATACAGGCTCATCCTCCTCGCCCTTCTCGCTGTGCGGAACTCGGCGAAACACCTCGGGCGTCCGTACCACTAGCTAGGACGACGTTCTGTTGTACAGTACAACAGAGGTTCGCAGTGCGGTCCGCGCGTGTCAAGACCGCGACTTCCCGCGAGCAGACCGGATCGCGATCGCGGTCCCCGGGTTCGCGACCTTACGAGGCTCCACAGTGGATGGTCGCGGCACAACTGGATTTTCGACCTGGCGGCCGATGACTGCGAGCTGCTTTTGTCCTGGTGTGGATGTGTTGGTGGGTAAGGGATTGCAGATCAGGGGTTGCCGGACAGGCCAGTGGATCGTTGGCGTGTCGCCACCGCGAAGGTGATGAAGCCCTTGGCAGGACAGTCGCGGAGCGCCCGGACACTGCCAACCCGTGCTGCTTGCCGTCCCTGACAGGACAGCCACAGGCCGAGCTCACCCTGGCGAACGAGAGGACACGCGCGGCAGACGGGTGGTCACGCTCCCACGGGCCCGAAACCGGACACTGCGGTCGTCATGAACTCGACGACCCCGAACGGTCGGAGCATCGACACGAACGCGTTGCACTGAGCGGGCGCAGCGGTCAGGTGCAACACCATCACCCCTGCCGTGATCTCGACTGTCTCGGCGTGGAACCACCGGACCAGCTCGCCGACCTGGACCAGATCGGCGCTGTCAGGTCGCAGCCGGACATGGACCGACTGCCTGCGGTGCCCGTCGAGCTCGAGGGTGACGACCCGGAGCACGTCGACGAGCCGGTTCAGACGCTTGGTGAGCAGTTCCAGCCTCTGGGCCGAGGGCAGGGTGTCGGCAAAGTTGGTCGGGGACCCGGCAGTGGGCGATGCGGAGGTGTGTGCGACCACCTCGTGGCGTGCGCCGGACCGGTTTCGGGTCTGTGAAGGGACCCTCCACAGACTCAGAGTCCGTGAAGGGTCCCTTCACGGACCTCTATACCGACTTTGCCGGAACCCTGGGGCCGAGGGGACTCGCACCGTCAGCTGAATCCACCACAGGTCCGACTCCGGCGGATGACTGAATTGCATGCCACTGATCTCGATGTCCGAGGGCATACACAGTCCGGCTACGCGCGCAGGCACCTCGCGTCCCGGCGCCGCGACGACGGCAAGCATGTGCTCCGGCATTCGGATCAGCTCCAGTGGTGAATGGGGTTCCATCTCTTCAATACGATCCGCTGTCGAACGATGCATCGCCCATGTCGAGAACTGGAAGATGCTTGCGACCGGGTATCGAGGACGTCTTTCCGAGCTTCCCAAGGTCACTCGGATCATCACATCGCTCGAATTCTACCCGACTCGGCCGGCGATGAGCACGAATAACGCTCCCTGATCATATCCACCCTGCGTTTCGCCGGAAACGTTGAGCTCTACACGATCCCGTCTTCCGCCGAAGACATTCCGGAAGCCACTGAGGTCTTGACGCTCGCCGAAGATCCCGACGCACTCGTGCGCGTTCGCGCCACGAACATCCACGACTTTGCAGCGAGTGGTCGGCCAGGGTGTCGGCAAAGTTGGTCGGGGACCCGGCAGTGGGCGATGCGGAGGTGTGTGCGACCACCTCGTGGCGTGCGCCGGACCGGTTTCGGGTCTGTGAAGGGTCCCTTCACGGACTCTGAGTCCGTGAAGGGTCCCTTCACGGACCTCTACACCGACTTTGCCGGAACCCTGGAGTGGTCGGCCTGCCGCGCACAAACGGTCAAGTCACCGGAACGAGGATGCTGGTCGTGATGGGTTCCTGGTCCCGGCCGGGTTGAGTCAGGTTTGCGGAGTCAGAGTTTTTGTATCGCCTCGCTGATTTTCGCAGCCGTTTCCAGGGCATGGTCGCCATAAAAGCGGAAGCGTTTACGGTCGAAACGGCTCGATGGAATCGAAATCGCGACCGCCGCGATCGGCCGGCCGGATGACGTGGTGACGGCAGCGGCGATGGCGCTGACGTCAGGGCGCCACATGGATGCGTCGTTGACCGCGTAACCTCGTTTTCGGGTGCGTTCGACCTCGGCGAGCACGCCGGATCGGTCCACCAGCGTTGAGCGGGTGTACTTCTGCAGGTCGGTCCCCAGCACACGATCGAGCTCGTCGTCGCCCATGTGCGCCATCATGGCCAGGCCGGACGCGGTCGCGTGGATGGGAGCCCGGGTACCGATCTCGACGAACGTCCGCACGGGCTGCGGGCTGTCGCGCCGGGCGATGATGATCAGGGAGCCACCGTCACAGACGGTGAGGTGAATGGTTTCCTCCGTGACGTCCCGGAGTTCTTCCAGGAACGGTTGCGCCGCCTCTCGCAGCCCTTCCTCCCCCGCCGCTCGCAGTCCGATACCAAGAGGTTTTGTCGTCACACCCCACCGGGCGCGCTCCGGATCGACCATCCGAAGCCAGCCGACATGCTGCAACGTCATCAGGCACCGCTGCACGCTGCTCTTCGGCATCTCGGTGGCCCGCGCCAGCTCCGAGACTCCGATGGGCTGTCGCCGGGCCACTTCCTCGAGCACGCGGAACGTGTTGAGGACGGCTGCGACCGGCTTGTTCGACTCCGACTGGGCCACGGGACCCCTCTCCTCGCGACAACTCGACCACGACCATTGTTCCACACCGCGAAACGACGTCTCGTTGTGGTCGGACATCCGCGGGCTCAGCTGGTGGTCGACAGGACGACCCTCCCGAAACGATCGGGGGCGTTGAGTCGCTCCTGGGCATCGGCGGCATCGGCGAGCGGGAAGACCGAGTCGACGATCGGCCGCAGCGAGCCGTCGGCGAGAAGCGGCAGGAATTCAGCGATCTCCGGGCGATTGGAGGTGTGGCAGCCGATCAGTGTTACTTCCCGCCGGTAGATGCTCCACAGGTCGAGTTCCGCAACGGAACCGGTGTGCGATCCCATGCCGACCAGGCGCCCGCCATGGCGCGCCGAGAGGATCGACTTCCCGACGGTGGCGCGCCCGACGGTCTCGTGGACGAGGTCCACCCCGAGTCCGCCGGTGAGCTTCCGGACCGCTTCGTGGAAGTCCGGCTCAGCGCGGTAGTTGATCACCTCGTCGGCGCCGAGCGCGCGGACCTGCTGTTCTTTCTGTTCGGTGCTTGTGGTGGCGATGACCGTGGCACCGAGGGCTTTCGCCACCTGCACGGCGGCGCTGGCCACGCCGCTGCCGGCGCCGACGATGAGCACGGTTTCACCCTCCAGCAGCTGACCTCGGGTTTTGAGCATGTGCCATGCCGTCATGTAGGCGACAATGCTCGCCGCGAGCGCCTCGTAGCCGAGGCCTTCGGGCGCCGCGATCATGTTGCGGGCCGGGAGCGCGATGTATTCCGCGTAGGTGCCATCGAAGTGCTCGCCCACGACCTGCAGGCGAGGACACTCGCTGTCGCGGCCCGCGGCGCAAGCCTCACACTCGTCGCAGACCACCATGGGATTGATGACCACCCGATCACCAATGGCGAACCCGGTGACACCATCGCCGACTGCGGCGACCTCGCCGGCGCCTTCCACGCCGAGCACGATCGGCAATGGCGCCTCGGCGAATCTGCCCTCCCGGATATTGAGGTCCGCCCGGTTGAGGCCGGCGGCGTGCAACTTCACCAGGACCTCGCCGGTGGCGGGTCGCGGTGTGGGCACTTCCAGGATTTCCAGGACTTCCGGGCCGCCGAAAGCGCTGATACGTCCTACCTTCATCGATCTCCTTCTGTCGTGCCGGTCCAGCTGAACGGGCCCGCGTCGATCAGCCGGCGCCGGACCTCGTCGTCATGTGCGGCATCGGCGACGGTCCAGGCCAGCGCCAGGCCGCCGTCCCGGACGACCCGGTCACCCTCCGGACCGCATGCGGCGGCGGCGAAAGCGGCGGTGTGGTTGCCCGCCTCCGGCGGGCAGTCGAACGACAGCACGGGGTGGATGGCCGGCATGTGGACCGACACCTCCGCCATGTCGGTCGAGCCGAGGGAACGGTCCGGATAGTCGGGGAAGACCCGGCCCAGCGCTTCCGCATTGGTTTGGAAGAGCGCGGCCAATGCGCTGTCATGTCGGAACCCGTTGAGCGACATAAGCGGTTCGCTGATCTCCATGCGTGCCCCCGCACCGAGCGCACCGGCTTCGAAACACGCGCGAACCCGTGCCCACAGCAGGTCGACCTGGTCGAGAGTGTCGGATCGCACCACGCACTCCACGACGGCCTGGCCGGGGATCACGTTGACCGCCGAGCCGGCTTCCTTGATCACCGTGTGGACCCGGTCGGAGTCCCTGATCTGCTGGCGCAGCAGCCCGATCGCAACCTGGGCGATGGTGACGGCGTCGGCCGCGTTCAACGCGTCGAATGGCCGGGAGGCGTGGCCGGTGCGGCCGTGGTAGGTGATCGACCAGTGCCGCAGCGCCCGGATGTGCGGGGTGGCCATGTCCTTGAGGGTCGGGTGCACCATCATCGCCGCGTGCAGGCCGTCGAAGGCCCCTTCGCGGAGCATGATCGCCTTGCCTGCGCCCCGTTCCTCGGCGGGTGTGCCCAGCAGCCTGACCGTCAGATCGAGGTCATCGGCGACCGCCGCCAGCGCGAGGGCGGCACCGACCGAGGACGCGGCGATGACATTGTGGCCGCACCCGTGCCCGATTCCCGGCAGGGCGTCGAGCTCGGCGCAGAGCCCGATGACGAGTGAGCCTCGGCCCGCCGTGGCGGTGAAGGCCGTATCCAGACCCGCAACGGACTCTTCGATCGCGAACCCACCGTGGGCACGCAGGAGATCGATGATCGCCGCCGCGGTCTTGTGCTCCTCGAACGCCGGCTCGGGTTGTGCGCCGATGCGGCGGGACAGGTCGAGAACCTCGGGTTCGTGCCGCCGGAACTGCGCTGCGATGCGGTCCTTGACCGTGGCGGTCATCGGGACGTCCTCCTTTTCGTGGTCAGGCATGCGGGAGCGCGTCCGGGACGAAGTCCGGGTCGTCGCTACGCGACGGGGCCGGCATGAGGCGGTTTTTGGTCTCCGGCAACGCGACGAGCACGACCACCAGCGCGAGTGCGGCGATGATGGTGATGTACGCGCCAGGGGCGAGCTTCCCGAATTTCGCGGTGATCAGGGCACCGACGAACGGTGCGGTCCCGCCGAACACCGCGTAGCTGATGTTGTAGGTCAGCGCGGTGCTGGTGGCCCGGATCCGTACGGGCACCAGTTCGACCGCGACCATGGTCGCGGTAATGCCGACCACCGCCGCGGGGATGACCAGCAGGATCTCGGCGATGACGGTTGTCGCCAGCGACCCGCCGGCGGCGACCAGGTAGGCGGGCACCGATCCCAGCACGGCGGCGACGACGCCGGCGACGAGCAACGGCTTGCGGCCGAACCGGTCGGCGAGCACGCCGGTCAGCAACGACAGCCCGGTGCACAGGACGAGCGCGATACCGCTCGCGACGAGCACCGTGACCGGAGCCAGCCGCCCGGTGACCGTCAGATAGGTCGGCAGGTACCCCAGGAAGTTCTGCGAAACGAGCGCCAGCAACGCGAAGATCACGAGCAGGAGCAGGAAGACACGCCAGTTCCTCAGCGAGTCGCGCACCGGCGTCGACGTGGTTTCGCCCCGCTCGGCGAGTGTCGTGAAGGCCCGGCTCTCCGCGAGGCGCAGTCGCATGTAAAGCCCAATGAGTGCAATGGCTCCGCCCACGAGGAACGGCACCCGCCAACTCCAGTCCGCGTAGGCTCCCGCGGCGGACAGCTGCAGGCCGAGCAGCAGGAACACCGCCAACGCAGCACCGATGAAGGTCGCGCCGCCGACAGCACTGATCCATCGGCCCCGCCGCGACGGTGGCGCCTGCTCCATGACATAGGAAGCCGCGCTCGTGTACTCCGCGCCCATCGACAATCCTTGCCCGAGCCGGCAGAGCAGCAGGAGCACCGGTGCGACGATCCCGGCGGCCGCGTAGGTGGGCAGCACACCGATAGCCCCGGTCGACACCGCCATGATCAGCACGACGGTGCACAGCGCCGTTCGGCGCCCGAGGCGATCGCCCATGCTCCCGAACACCGCCCCGCCCAACGGGCGCACGATGAAGGCGACGCCGTAGATGGCCAGCGTCGACAGCAGGGCGAGGGCCGGGTTCGCGGAGGGAAAGAAATGCTTGGCGAGAATCGTCGCCGAGTAGCCGTAAATGATGAAGTCGAAGGATTCGACGATGTGTCCGGCCATCGCCGCGCCGAGGGCTTTCTTCTGCATAGCAGTACTCCACAGTGGACGAGCGATGGTGCGATTTTCGGCTGGTTACCAGATCTTCTCGAGCACACGCAGGGCGTTGCCGCCGATCACGGCGGCGATATCCTCGTCGGAATAGCCGTGTGCGACCAGCCAGCGGGTGATGTTCGGGAAGCACTCGCCGGGGTTTTCCAGTCCGGCGACATACTCGACCGGCTCGAACGCGGGCCCGGAAGTGATCGCATCCCGCACGCCGAGTTTCTCGCTCATCGCATGGTGCAGGCCCATGTGGTCGCCGAAGAACGTGTCCGGTCCGAACCCGACGTGCTCGATTCCGACGAGATCCACGCAGTACCGGAAATGGTCCATCACGGACTCGATGGTGTGCCTGCGATGTTCTGGGCTGACCGTGGTGTGCGGGGCTGCCTCGATGCCGATCATGCCACCCGCCTGGGCGCAGGCCCGGATGACTTCGTCGGGCTTCATCCTGGGCGTGTCCCAGAGTCCGCGGGCGCCGGCATGGGTGATCAGCACAGGTTTGTCGCTCGCCTCGATGACGTCCAAGGCGGTGCGGTCACCGGCATGGGAGAGATCGATGGCCATGCCGAGTTGGTTCATGCGCCGGACCGCGCGCCTGCCGAAGGTGGTCAGGCCGCCGTCACGTTTCTCCCGTAGCCCACCACCGAGTGAGTTGGAATCGCTGAAAGCGATGCCCATTTGCCGCACTCCCAGCCCGTACAGCACGTCGATGCGGTCGACCTCGTTCTCGATGAGTGCGGCGCCCTCCAGCCCCGCGACGACGGCGAGCCTGCCCTCGGCGTGCGCGCGACGGATGTCCTCGACCGACTCGGCGCGAATCACGTAGTCCTGGTGGGCGAAATCGCAAAAACGCATGCCCAGGTCGGTGATGACGTCGTCCCACTTCCAGCCCGCGCGTGACTCGCACGCACCCCAGCCGAGGTTGTCGAACACAGCGTCCATGCCGGACCGGCTCAAGCCTGCGTATCCGTAGGCGAGGCGGGCCTCGCGGTTCCACGCCAGCAGTTCGACCTCGGCCTTCTCCGGCAGGCGAACAGGATGGTCATGCAGCGACACGACGATGTTGTCGGCCAGCAGCCGCGCCACACGCGCCTCCTGCTCGGCGGTGAGCCGGAGATCGTGGCCAGGAAGCCGGTCGACGTCCGCAGCCAGCGTGAAGTCCCGGAAGTCCGCTCCCGGCTCCAGATACGAGAAGGATTGATACCCGGAGTAGCGCGTAGATGTCACCTGTACTCCTCCTTGAGCCGATACCGTTCCTCTGTGTGGAATGGCGTCCTGAAGTGTGGCACACATGGTAACGGCTTCCGCGGCGCAAAGCTAGTGCGCCGACGACGCCCCGGCCCTGGCAAAGGCGTAGTCACCGGTGATGAGGGGGTGCGTGGCCAGTGCGGTCACGTCGAAGGAGGCATAAGGGAAGATCGGCAGCGAGCTCAGCACCGTGTGCAACTCGTCGGCATCCCGGGCGGACCAGATCCCGACGTTACGGTGCTTCCCGGGGACCCGCCAGATGCTCTTCAGCGTACCCGCCTTCATCAGGGCGAGACCGGCTCGCTGTTCTCGCGCGACAACCTCCGCGCGCGCCTCGGCCGGCAGCGCGAAGACACCGGCGGTGTCGATCGTGACGAGGAAATCAGACACGGTGTTCTCCCGTCGGAGTCGGTTTTCGGTAGTCAGAAGGAGCGGGGCATACCGAGAACGTGCTCGCCGATGTAGGACAGGATCAGGTTCGATGAGACCGGTGCAATGCGGTAGAGCCGGGTCTCGCGAAACTTGCGCTCGATGTCGTATTCCGCGGCCATGCCGTAGCCGCCGTGGGTCTGCAGTGCGACGTCGGCAGCCTCCCAGGAGGCGTTGGAAGCCAGCAGTTTCGCCATGTTCGCCTCGGCGCCGCAGGGCTGCCGGGCGTCGAACAGGTCAGCGGCCTTCCAACGCATCAGGTCAGCCGCCTCGATGTGCACGTGTGCCTGGGCGATCGGGAACTGGACTCCCTGGTTCCGGCCGATCGGCCGGTCGAACACTTCCCGCTCGGAGGCGTAGCGCGCGGCGCGGCGTACGAACCACCGGCCGTCGCCGACACATTCCGCGGCGATGAGGATGCGTTCCGCGTTCATGCCGTCGAGCACGTACCGGAAACCACGTCCCTCCTCGCCGATCAGGGCGTCGGCGGGAATGTGGACGTCGTTGAAGAAGACCTCGTTGGTCTCGTGGTTGACCATGGTGCGCAGCGGGCGCAGTTCCACCCCGTCGACCTCGCGCAGATCGATGAGGAACAGGGACAGCCCATCGGACTTGCGTTCGACCTCTTCCCGCGGCGTGGTCCGGGCCAGCAGCAGCATCAGATCCGAATGCTGGACCCGGGAGATGAACACCTTCTGCCCGTTGACGACGTATCCGTCCCGCGTGCGCGTCGCGGTGGTCCGGATCTTGGTCGTGTCGCTGCCCGCGGTGGGTTCGGTGATGCCAAATGCCTGCAGCCGGACCTTGCCCGCCGCGATATCGGGGAGGTAGCGCCGCTTCTGCTGGTCGCTCCCGTGGCGCAGCACCGATCCCATCGTGTAGAGCTGGGCGTGAACCGGGCCGGCGTTGCCGCCGTTGGCATTGATGCCTTCGAGCAGCACCGAGGCATCACCGAGGCCGAGCCCGAGCCCCCCGAACTCCTCGGGCACGAGCGCGCCGAGGCATCCGGTACCGGTCAAGGCGTCGACGAACTCCTCCGGGTAGCGACGGGCCTCGTCGACCTCGCGCCAGTAGCTGTCCGGGTAGTCGGCGCAGATGGTGTCGATCAGCTCGCGCAGGTCGCGCCGCAGCTCTGCGCGGTTCTCGCCGGTTGCGGCCGTGGTCATGACGCCGTTTCCTCCGATCGCGGACCGTGCCCGCGCTTGTAGACCAGTAAGGTCCTGCTGAACTCGATCACGGTTTCGCCGCCCTGTTTGACGCCCTCGGTGCGCACCGTGACCACGCCCAGCCCTGGTCGCGAACGGGACTCCCGGGCATCGAGGACGGTGGAGCTCGAATGAATCGTGTCGCCCTCGAAAACCGGCGCGGGCAAGACGATGTCGGTCCAGCCGAGGTTGGCGAAGACGTTTTGCGACACGTCCGTGACGCTTTGCCCGGCCACCAAAGCGAGCGTGAGCGTCGAGTTGACCAGCGGCTTGCCGAACTCGGTCCGCCGGGCATATTCGTGGTCGAAATGCAGCGGCGCCGTGTTCTGCGTCAGGAGGGTGAACCAGATGTTGTCCGTGGTGGTGATCGTGCGGCCAAGCGGATGCTGATAGACGTCACCAACCACGAAGTCCTCGAAGAACCGGCCCTGCCAGCCGAGATGCGTTGTCATCGGGTCTCCCTCCGCCTGTCTGCCAGTTCGGCGAGCACGAATGCGGTGTGCTGGCCCAGGGCCGGGACGGCGCCCCCACCCGCAGTCCGGCCTCCCGGGGTGGCGACAGGGGTCAGCGTGGGAACGTCGCCGGTCGGGGTCGCGGTGGTGAGCCACCGGGCAGGCGACGCCAGTTCCGGGTGCCGCTCCAGGTCGCCGACCTCGTTCAACCGGGCCCACGCGATTCCCGCGGCATCCAGCCTGGTGATCAGTTCAGCCTCGGGCACGGCCCCGCAGGCTCGGTCGAGCCGCTCGTCGAGATAGGAGCGGTTCGCCACGCGCAGCGAATTGGTCGCCAGCCGGGGGTCCCGGACCAACTCGGGAAACCGCACCACGTCCGTACAGAAACGCTGCCATTCTCGGTCGTTCTGCACGGCGATCATCACCCGTGTGCCCTCCCCGGTCGGGACGGCTCCGTAGGGGGCGATGGTCGGATGCGCGGTCCCCATCGGAATCGGGGCGCGACCGCCGTGCGAGGTGTAGTAGAGCGGATAGGCCATCCACTCGGTGAGAGCACCGAAAAGCGGCACATGGACCGGCAGGGCCTCCCCGGTCCGGTCACGATGGCGCAGGGCCGCGAGGACCCCGCTGAACGCGAACGATCCCGCGGCGATGTCGGCGACCGAGATCCCGGTCTTCGCCGGCGCGTCGGCATAGCCTGTCAATGCCATGAGCCCCACCTCGGCCTGGATGAGCGCGTCGTAGGCCTTCTTCTCCGGATGCGGCCCGTCCGGTGCGTATCCGGAGATAGTGCACACGATCAGGTTCGGATGACGTGGTCGAACGGCGTCCGCGTCGAGCCGGAGCGCGGCAAGGGCCCGAGGTGAAAGGTTCGCGACGAGGACGTCCGCGTACGCGAGAATGTCCTCCAGCGCCTCCCAGCCGACGGCGGTCTTGAGATCGAGCTGGACGGACTGCTTGCCCCGGTTCAGCCAGACGAACACACTGGACTGACCCCCGACCACATCGTCGTACGCTCGGGCGAAATCCCCGCCATCGGGATGCTCGACCTTGATCACCCGCGCCCCGAGATCGGCGAGCTGCCGTGTGGCGAGCGGGGCTGCGACGGCCTGTTCCAGACCGACTACCGTGATGTCCTCGAGCGGAAGCCTGTTCATTCCCCCACCTCGGCGAGCAGGGCTTGCGCGCGCGCTACCACCG
The DNA here is from genome assembly GCF_003600245.1 of Amycolatopsis panacis. NCBI lineage: Bacteria > Bacillati > Actinomycetota > Actinomycetes > Pseudonocardiales > Pseudonocardiaceae > Amycolatopsis > Amycolatopsis panacis. The sequence goes on along the minus strand of NZ_QZFV01000090.1, from coordinate 40,124 downwards.
GCCTGTCCACAAAGGTGCCGTCGGGAAGGCGCAGGCTGCCGGCATTGGATTCGGACGCTTGGACGATCTGCCGTGCGCGGAGGATCTCGTCCGTCGTTGGCGTGTAGGCACGCTCCACAATGTCGATCTGGCGCGGATGCAGGACGACCCGGCCGCTGAATCCCAACGCGCGCGACGCGAGGCTGGTTTCGGCGAGTCCGTCGTCATCGTCGAGGTCCGGATGCGGACCGTCGATCGGTCCGCGAAGCCCTGCGGCTCGTGCGGCGACCGCGACCTGCGCACGCGTATGGTCCAGACCACTTATCGGCGACACGGCGAGCTCGGCGGCCAGGTCGAGAGCACCGAAGATCAGCCCGGCGACCCGAACCGAGGCAGCGATCTCGGGGGCCACGAGCAGACCCGCACACGTCTCGATCACCGGCACGACCTTCAGCGACCCAGGCGCGGACCCGGCCACCCGCTCGAACTCGCCCAGCCTGGCCGCCAGCACCGTGATCTCCTCGCGCGACTCGACCTTCGGCAGGATGATCCCGGTCGTGCGGCCGAGCACCGGGCCGAGCGCGTCGAGGTCCGCGGCATGGTCAGCGGTTCCGGTCGCATTCACGCGCACGAACACCTTGGCACGATCGGTGGTCGACAGCGCGTGTGCGATCGTGGCGCGGCCTCGCGCCTTGGCCTCGCCATCGGCCACGCCGTCTTCGAGGTCGAGGACGACGGTCGCGGCCGACGAGGCCAGTACCCGCTCGACTCGTCGCGAGTGGTCCCCGGGCGAGAACAACAGTGTCCGGCCCAGATTCATCGGGCACCCTCCTGGGTGTTCACCTAGTCGGAACGATGTGCTACACAATAGAACAGAGCCTGACCTGATCGGACGACTTTGTCAAGCAGTGCTCGGACATCGAGAGAAGGACACCGATGAAGCTCGTTGTCACAGGCGGCACAGTGCCGACCAGGAAACCCGATGGCGACCCAGCGGGTCCGCAGCGGGAATGCGCCACGCAGGCGATGGGCCGACGCTGGACGATGCCGATGCCGATGCCGGAACAGTCGTCGAGACGCCTGACGGAAGCAGGCTCATCGTGCTGAGCACCCGCTGCACCCTTCCACCCGGATGCAACGCCGCCTCGGTGCGGCCGGCCATCGCATCCATCCGCGTTGATCAGAGCTTCGCCTTCGACGGCACGACGATGCGGGAACAGCCGGGCACACCCCCGGAACATCCGCACAACCGCGCAGGAGGCACACGTCCGCCGCGCCGAGGCGCGCGTGCGAGCCGCGAAGGCCGCCTCCGATCGCGTCGTGGTGCGCGTTCACTGGGGCGTGCTCTGGTGCTGTCTGCCGGACAACCAGGGCCTGCTCGCGGAATACCGGCAGCCGCTGGGCCGGCGACTGGTCGACGCAGGAGCCGACGTCGTGGCCGGAACGCATCCACACTGCCGGCATCCCGCCCAGATGTGGAACGACGGCCTGATCATCTACTCAGCCGGAAACTTCCTGTCTCACACTGCCGAAATCACAGCCCAAGAGGTCTACTTTGGACTTTCGTACCAGAGTTCCCGCCGGTTCTGCGGCCCCTGGTTCGACAGCGGAGTGTTCGAGATCGACCTCCACGAGAGCGCTACGCCCGCGCTACGGATCACACCGATCACTCTCGATCCCTCGGGCGAACCACTTTTTGACCCCTCCCCCACATTTCACCCGCAGTACCGAACTTGTGTGCACCAGCTTTGCCGGAAAGCATTCGTCTCTGTGAGGAGCCCGATGAGCAGTGCAATGACCAGCCCGCAGAAGGCTGGCGCCGGATTCACAACCTTGCGTGAAGTCGAGAGCCGCGTCTTGTGGCTGTCCTCGGCGATCATCCACCACGCGAACCGTGTCCGGCCGAACCCGTCCGGGCTGAAGGTCGGTGGTCACCAGGCCTCGTCGGCGTCGATGGTCTCTATCATGACCTCGTTGTGGTTCCGGCATCTTCGGCCCGAGGACCGCGTGTCGGTCAAGCCGCACGCCTCGCCTGTACTGCACTCGATCAATTACCTCCTCGGCCGCTTGGACGCGTCCTACCTGCCGCGGCTGCGCGAGTTCGGTGGGCTGCAAAGCTATCCGAGCCGGAGCAAGGATCCCGATCCCGCGGACTACTCCACCGGATCGGTCGGAATCGGCGCGACGGCGCCGATCTGGGGCGCCATTTCGCGGCGTTACGTGGAAGCCCACGGTGGCGGCGCCGGGACCGGACGGCAGTACTCGCTCGTCGGGGACGCGGAGCTGGATGAGGGCGCCGTGTGGGAGGCGGTGCTCGACCCGGCGGTGACGGAGCTTGGTGAGATCGTCTGGATCGTCGATGTGAACCGGCAGTCGCTGGATCGTGTCGTGCCCAATATCGCCGCGGAGAAGCTGCGGGGCATGTTCGGCGCCGCGGGGTGGCAGGTGATCACCCTCAAGTACGGGCAGCTGCTGGAGCGTCTGTTCACCCGCCCCGGTGGAACCGAGCTGCGGCAGCGCATCGACGAGATGACCAACCCGGAATATCAGCGGTTGCTACGCTGCGACGGTCAGGAGTTGCGGCAACGGCTGCCCGGGGCCGGGCCGGGAGCGCCGCGCATCGCCGAACTCGTGGCGGGCCTTGACGACGACATGCTCGCCGAAGCCGTCACCAACCTGGGCGGTCACGATCTGGGGGCGCTGGACACCGCGTTCGAGGGGATCGACGACACCCGCCCGACGGTCATTTTCGCCTACACCGTCAAGGGATACGGGCTGGCGATGAAGGGCCATCCGCAGAACCATTCGGCGCTGCTGACCGACGAGCAGATGCGCGAACTGGCGTCGCGGCTCAGGACAGACCTCGACGATCCGTGGCGGCCCTTCACCGAAGGCAGCCCGGCTCAGCTGCTGTGTGCGCACACCGCGGACAGGCTGAGCCGAGCGGAGAACACCCCGCACCGGCCGCCCGCGCTGCCGGCCGACATCGGGCGCACCCCGTCGGGAACGGCGACCACCCAGGCGGCACTGGGCAGGTTGCTGCTGGATTTGACGCGCGAGGCGCCGGAAGCGGCCCGCCGCGTGGTGACCGTGAGCCCGGACGTCAGCTCGACGACCAACCTCGGTGGCTGGGTCAACAAAGTCGGGGTGTGGTCCTCGGCCGAACGACCGGACTGGTTCGCCGATGACGCGGAGACGATCCTGCACTGGCGGGAAAAACCGACGGGACAGCACATCGAGCTCGGCATCGCCGAGGTGAACCTGGTCAGCCTCATCGGTGAGCTGGGTGCGACCTGGAGCCGGTGGGGCGAGCCCCTGCTGCCGATCGGAGTGCTCTACGACCCGTTCGTCGAGCGGGCACTGGAACCGTGGTCCTACGCGATTTACGCGGGCGGGCAGTCCATTTTGATCGGTACCCCGTCGGGTGTGTCGCTGGCCCCGGAAGGTGGTGCGCACCAGTCGATCAAGACTCCCTCCATCGGGCTGGAGCAACCAGGCTGTGTGACCTACGAACCAGCGTTCGCGATCGACACCGAATGGACACTGCTGGCCAGCCTCGGCCGGCTCGGTCAACCCGGCGGTAGGTCGGCCTACCTGCGACTGTCCACGAAACCGGTCGACCAGTCCCTGGCCGCCGTGCCTGCCGACGCCGCGGCCAGGCAACGCCGGCGCCGCCAGGTCGTGGCGGGCGCCTACCCGCTGCGCCGCGTTCCCGGGGCGCAGGTCACCATCGCCGCGATGGGCGCCGTGGTGCCGGAGGCGCTCGCGGCCGCCGACCGGCTCGCGGCCGCGGGCACCATCGCGGATGTCGTCTGCGTGACAAGCCCCGACCTGCTCTACCGCGCCGTGCGGGCCCGGCAGGGCCACGAAGAGGCGGAGTCGTGGATCCTGGACCAGGTGTTCCCGCAGGAGCGCGCGGCGCCGCTCGTCACTGTCCTCGATGGACACCCGCACACATTGTCTTTCCTGGCCACGATCAACCGCGTTCGCACCACCGCGCTCGGGGTCACCCGCTTCGGCCAGTCCGGATCGCTCGACGAGGTCTACCGCTACCACGGCATCGACACCGACAGCATCATCCGCGCCGCCCTCGACCTCGCCGACTGACGACTGGAGCACCGCACAACATCGACACCGAAGTGCCCGCGCCGTTCGCGGGCACGATCCGCGAAATTCTGGCCCAGGAGAACGAAACCGTTTCGGTGGGGCAGACACCGGCGATCATGGAACCCACCGGAACGCGGGCGCCGCCCCCGTGCGGACATGCCGTCCGCTCCGGCCACGAGCACACCGCCGCCGGTGCCCGCGGCGGGGGCCCGCGCTGACCACGGTGCTTGCTTGAGGCCGGTGTCACGCAGCTCGCGCCTGAGAAGCCGAAGACGAGGCCGCGTACCGCAGTTCGGCCAGGAACTCCTCGCAATCGGCCGAGCTGTCCCGGAACCGCGAGATGTCGATCTGCAGCAGCCGGCCGCCATGGTTCCCGAGCCTAAATCGCCGGGTACGCCCGCCGTCGCGATCTCACATCGCGGACACCGGCGCGGTCGTCGCCGTGCCCGTAGGCCTACGGTCACGGTACTGACAAGGAGGGACGATGGCGGCACGGTCCGGCCTGATTCTGCTCAGCGGCCTTCCCGGCACAGGCAAGTCGACGATAGCGGCGCCACTGGCCCGCGCGCTGCGGGCGGCGTATCTGCGCATCGACACCATCGAGCAGACCCTCGTGGAATCCGGTGAGCTGGCCGCGCCGCCCAGGACAGCTGGGTACCTGACTGGATACGCCCTGGCCGGCGACCAGCTCGGGATCGGCGTCACTGTCGTGGCCGAATGCGTGAATCCCCTGAAGATCACCCGCGACGCCTGGGCCCGGGTCGCCGGCGAGAACGCCGCATGGCTGCTCGAAGTCGAACTGATCTGCTCCGATCCGACCGAACACCGATCGCGAGTCGAGAACCGCCGTATCGACATCCCGGGCCTGACCCCACAGACCTGGCGGCAGGTGCTCGACCGCGAATACGAAGCCTGGGACCGCGAACACCTGATCATCGACACAGCCATCGCGAGCGCGAGACGCGCAGCCGACATCATCGTCGAGCAGGCAGCCGTGAAGGGGCAAACACCACTGTGCGCCGACGACCTGCCGTCTGGTCCGGAGGCGAAGCCCGGATAGCGAACGCTCCGAAGAGATCCGGTGCCCGGCATGAGCCGGGACGGCGCGTTCGTCCAGATGATGAGACATGCTCGACGTTCGAGTATCAAGGTCCTTAACATCGCCGCACCGGCGCCGTCGCGCCGCTCGTTGCCTGGAAGAGGACTACCGTGCCCAGATCGACCGCGACTTTCCCCCGCTCCCGCCGTTTCGCCGCGGGGCTCGCTTCTCTTGTCCTTTTCGGACTGGCCGGCTGCGGGTCCGGTGAGGAGGCCACGACCGCGGCCCCCGCGGGGGTGACCGATCTCTCCCAGCAGGCTCAGCTCCAGCCGTCGTTCTCGCCCGACGACGCGCTGCGCGCCCTGTTGCCGCAGGCCGTTCGCGACTCCGGCGTGGTGAAGACCGCCACCAGTGTGGGGTTGCCGCCGATCAACTTCCCGGGTGCGACAGCGGCCGAGGTCAAGGGGCTCAACGCGGATCTGACGTCGGCCGTGGCGCAGCTGCTGGGCGTGAAGTTCTCCTCCGAAATCTACCCGAGCACCGCCGCTCAGCTGCTGGCGCTCGACTCCGGCCGGATCGACCTCACCACCTCGACCAACGGTGACACCAAGGCCCGGCAGGCGAAGTACGACTTCATCGACACGACACTCTCGCGGAACGTGCTGATGATCAAGTCCGGCAATCCGGCGAAGATCGCCTCGGCAACCGACGTCTGCGGGAAGAAGTTCGGCGAGGTCAAGGGCTCCACCTCGGTGCTGCCGAAGCTGCAGAAGGTCTGCCAGGGCGCCGGCCGTCCGGCACCTGAGCTGTCGAGCTTCGACGACATCCCGTCGATGCAGCTGGCGCTGATCTCCGGTCGCATCGACACCTATGTGGGCAGTGACTTCAACGTGGTCTGGGACAAGTCGCGGGGCAAGCCGGTCGATTCGGTCGCCCTGCCCGAGGCCGGCACGCTCGTGCTCGGCTGGACCCTGCCCAAGGGGCACGACGGACTGCGCGATGCCGTGCTCGGCGCGCTACAGAAGGTGCGGCAGAACGGCTACTACGCGCAGGTCTTCCAGCGTTGGGGAGTGGCGGGCAACCTGCTCGACCCGGGCGTGAACATCGGTGCCAAGGGAACGGGATTCGGCGGGTGAGCGGTCCACTCGCGGGGTTGCGCGTCATCGACTTCACCCGGCTCATCGCCGGGCCGGCCGCGGCCGACCTGCTCGCCGCGATGGGCGCGGACGTGATCAAGGTGGAGGACCGTGCCGGTGACCCGATGCGCAACGCGCGGTCACGCCGTGTCGAGCGCGGGCTGACCGCGCCGTCCTTCGCGGCCTACAACGTGCACAAGCGCTCGGTCGCCGTGGATCTCAAGGCTCCCGAAGGGCTTGCGGCCGCGCTGAGACTATGCGACACGGCCGACGCCGTGCTGTCCTCGTTCCGGCCCGGGGTGATGGAACGGCTCGGGCTGGGCGCGGACGTGCTGCGCGAGCGCAACCCGGACCTCGTCGTCGCCCGCCTGTCCGCGTTCGGCGAGACCGGGCCGGACACCGGGCGCGGTGGCGTGGACATCGTGCTACAGGCCGAGACCGGGCTGATGTCGATCACCGGCGAGGCCGGGGGCAGCCCGGTCAAGGCCGGGATGCCGGTCATCGACGCGGCCTCGGGTTACGTGCTCGCGCTGGGCGTGGTGAGCGCATTGCTGGGCCGCGCTCGCGCCGGCACGGCGGGCGAGGTGGCGGTCTCGATGTTCGACGTCGGCGTGCACCTGCAGGCCCAGCCGATTGCCGAGTTCCTCGACTCCGGGCGGGAACCCGAGCGGGTGGGCAACCGCGCGCCCTACGCGGCACCCGCGGACGTCTTCCGGGCCGCGGACGGCACGCTGGTGCTCTCGGCGCACCTGCCCCAGCACTGGACCCGCCTGTGCGAACTGCTCGACCGTCCACAATGGATCACCGACCCTCGATTCAGTACTGTCGACGCGCGTGTCGCGAACCGCGAGGCGCTGTCCGCGGCGTTGGAAGAGGTGCTCGCCACCGCGTCGGTCGACGATTGGCTGCGGCTGTTCGACGGCGCGGGCCTGACCGCCGGCCGCATCCGCGGCTACCAGGATGTGGTCTCCGCGCGTGGCGCGGACTTCGTGGCCGGGGCGGAGGATCTCGATGGCACCCCGATCCGGGTCGTGCGGTCGCCGCTGCGATTCCACGGCTGGGACGACGCCGCGCCCCGGCGACGCGTACCCGCTGTCGGGGAGCACACGGACGAACTACTCGCCGCGCCCACGGAGGTGCCATGAGGACTGCTTGCAGGTCCGAATCGTCAGTGCCATGCCTGGCCGACGTGGTGCCACCGTCGCGGCTTGCCGCGCCCGTTGAGGAGGCCGCATGAGGACTGCTTGCAGGTCCGAATCATCAACGCCATGCCTGGCCGACGTGCTGTCACCGTCGCGGCTTGCCGCGTCCGTTGAGGAGGCGGCCGCATGACCACCGTGCTCCGTACCGAAAATCCCGAAGCCGGGGTCGTCGTGCTGGAAATGGCGCGCCCGGAGCGGCTCAACGCGATCTCCCGCGAACTGGCCGCTGCGATGGTGTCCGAACTGGACAAGCTTGCCGTGGACGGCAGCACCCGTGCGGTCGTGCTCGCCGGGGCGGGCGAGCGGGCGTTCGGCGCCGGAATCGACGTGAAGGAGCTGGCCGCGCATGCACCGTCCGAAGGGGACGAGCACCGGGAACTGATGCTGCGCCTTCAACGCACCCTGTGCGACTATCCACTGCCGACAGTCGCGGCCGTGCACGGGATCGCCGCCGGCGCGTCATTGCAGCTCGCCCTGCATTGCGACCTGGTCATCGCCGGGCCGGGTGCCCGGCTGGGCATGCCCGAGCTGTCCGCGGGGCTGCCCGGGCTGTTGGGCGGCTGGTTGCTGCACACCCGCGGCGGCCCGCAGCTGGCCGCGGACCTGTTGCTGGGCGGGCGGTGGCTGTCCGGGGAAGAAGCGGTCGCGGCCGGTCTGGCCGCGCGCCTGGTCCCGGCGGGTGAGGAACGCGCGAGCGCGGTCGCCGTCGCGGCGAACATCGCCGGGTACCAGCCCGCCGCGCTGGCCGCGACGCACGCGTGGCTGCGCAGGCTGCGCACACACGGAGCGGTGTCGTTCGAGCAGGCGATCGAAGCCGCGGGCAGCGTCTTGCGCGAGGCCGGGGCATGAGCGGGCTCGACGTCACCGCGGTCCGCGCCGACATCCCGGCACTGAACCGGTTGCTGTACCTCAACACCGGCACCGTCGGCCCACTGCCTGCCCCGGTCCGCGACGCCATGGTCGGTGCGCTCGACCTCGACGTGGCCAAGGGCCGAGCGTCGGGCCGCCGGTTCGCGCGGGCGGCCGAACGGCTGGACGAGACGCGGCACCTGCTCGCCGGGCTAGTCGGCGCGCAGCCGGAGCAACTGGCCCTGACGAGCGGCACCACCGACGGGATCGAGCGGGTTCTCTCGACCCAGCCGTGGCAGCCGGGTGACCGGGTGCTGACCACCGCACTCGAACACCCCGATGTGCTCACGACGATCCGGCATACGGCGGACCGGCACGCGCTCACCGCCGTCGTAGTGAACGCAGACACGGCCGAAGACCTCACCGCGAACCTCGCTCGCGAACTCGCCGCGGGAGCACGCCTGGTCGTCGTCTCGCACGTCACCTTCGGCGCGGGCCTGGTCCTCCCACTGTCGAAGGTGATCGCGGCGGCGCACGCTCAGGGCGCCCGGGTCCTGGTCGACGGCGCGCAGGCGGTCGGCGCGATCGAGATCGACACGCTCGCGCTCGGGGCGGACTTCTACGCCTTCCCGCTGCAGAAATGGTTGCTGGGGCCGGAAGGTGCGGGCGGGCTCGTCGTGCGCGACGGCGCGCGCGAGATCCACAGCGCGACACCGCCTGCCATCTGGGAAGGCGTCCGAGCGGCACTGCTCTGGCGCAAAGGCCATGGACATCAACGGTTTTCCGAGGCAGTGCGGGAGAATGCCGCGCGGCTGCGCGAACTTCTCGTCGGCCTGCCCGGGGTTGAGGTCGTGACGCCCGGGGACCAAGCCGGGCTCGTCGCCGTCCACGTGTCCGGCACCGATCCCCTCGAAGTGGCGAAAGCGCTTGGCAGACAACGGATCGCCACGCGCGGCATCACCGAGATCGGCGCCGTGCGGCTGTCCGCGGGCCCCTTCCTCACCGGCGGCGAGCTGGAGCAGGTTGCCTGCGCCGTCGGGAACCTGGCCTCGGAGAAGGGGGTACTGACATGGTGAACCCGCCACCGGCCGTCGGCGAACCGCTGTTGCGTGACCGCCTCGGCATCGAGGTGCTGTCCGCGACCCCCGACGGGGTCACCGCACGCATGCCGGTGCACGGCAACCGGCAGCCCGCCGGGCTGCTGGCGGGCGGCGCGTCGTGCATGCTCGCCGAAAGCACGGCTTCGCTGGCCGCGCACCTGCACGCCGCCGAGCTCGGCGGCACCGCACTGGGGGTGGAGCTCAACGCCACCCACCACCGGCCGGTCCGCGACGGGTTCGTCACCGCGGTCACCCGCGCGCTGCGCCGGGGCTGCCGCGTCGCGACCTATGAGGTCACGATCACCGACGACACCGGCGCGCTCGTCTGCACCGCCCGCGTCACCTGCCTGGTCACCGGAGTTTCGTCATGAGCGTGTCCGTCGACCCCGGGGTCGAGCGGGAAAGCCCGCGCGCCGGAACACCGCCGCTGGCCGGGCGGCGCCATCCCGCGCGCTGGGTGGCCGGGGCGGTGGCGCTCGCGGTCGTCGGCGCCGCAGTCGCGTCACTGGCGCAGAACCGGGCGATGAGCTGGCCGGTTGTCGCAAGCTATGTCCTGTCCGGACAGATCTTGAGCGGGCTGTGGCTGACCATCTGGCTCACCGCGGTGGTGACCGCCCTGGGCTTCCTCGGCGGCATCCTCGTCGCCGCCATGCGCCTGTCCGCCAACCCGGTGCTGCAGTGGATCGGCTGGGCCTACGTGTGGTTCTTCCGTTCGGTCCCGGTGCTGGTGCAGCTGCTGTTCTGGTTCAACATCGGCTACCTCTACCCCAGCCTGTCGAGCGCGATCAGCGCGATGACGGCCGCCGTGCTCGGGCTGACCCTGCACGAAGCCGCGCTCGCCGGAGAGATCGTCCGGGGTGGCATCCTCGCCGTCGACCCCGGCCAGCTCGAAGCCGGTACGGCGCTCGGGCTGAGCAAGATCCGGATCTTCCGGCGCGTGGTGCTGCCCCAGGCCATGCGCAGCATCGTGCCCGCCGCCGGCAACCTGCTGATCGGCACCCTCAAGGGCACCTCGATGGTCAGCGTGATCGCGGTCAGCGACCTGCTCTACTCCGCGCAGTTCATCTACAACCGCACCTACGAGATCGTGCCGCTGCTGGCCGTGGCCACCCTCTGGTACCTGATCGTGACGTCTGTGCTGTCGGTCGCCCAGTACTACATCGAGCGGTACTTCGCCCGCGGCGCGCGGCGCGCGCTCCCGCCCACTCCGTGGCAACGCCTGCGCGCGCTGGTGAGGAGGCACCCGTGACCGGACCTCCGATGATCCGCGTGACGGACCTGCACAAAAGTTACGCCGCGCACCGCGTCCTGCGCGGTGTGGACCTCGACATCGCCCGCGGTGAGGTGATCTGCCTGCTCGGCGCGTCCGGCTCGGGCAAAAGCACCCTGCTGCGCTGCGTCAACCACCTCGAAACACCCGACGCCGGGTACGTCGAGGTCGACGGCGAGGTCATCGGCTACCGTGCCCAGTCCGGCCGGCTGCGGGCACTGCCGGACCGGGCGATCCGCCGCCAGCGCGCCGATATCGGCATGGTGTTCCAGCAGTTCAACCTGTTCCCCAACCTCACCGCGCTGGAGAACGTGACCGAAGCGCCGATCGCGGTCCGCGGCCTCTCGCGCTCCGAAGCGGCGGACCGGGCGCGGACCCTGCTCGCCGAAGTCGGCCTCGCCGGCCGCGAAGACAGCTATCCCCGCCAGCTGTCCGGCGGGCAGCAGCAACGCGTCGCGATCGCCCGTGCGCTCGCGATGCGCCCGAAGGTCATGCTCTTCGACGAGCCGACCAGCGCGCTCGACCCCGAACTCATCACCGAGGTACTGGCCACCATGCAGCGCCTCGCCGAGCAGGGCATGACGATGCTCGTCGTCACCCACGAGATCGGCTTCGCCCGCGACGTCGCCGACCGGATCGCCTTCGTCGACGACGGCCGCATCCTCGAACTCGGCCCGCCCGATGCGGTGCTCGGCGCCCCGCGACACGACCGCACCCGAGCGTTTCTGGGCCGCCTCACCGGAAACCCCGTCCCGGAAGGACTCTCATGAGGACTGCTTGCAGGTCCGAATCATCAACGCCATGCCTGGCCGACGTGGTGACAGAGTCGCGGCTTGCCGCGTCCGTTGAGGAGGCCGCATGAGGACTGCTTGCAGGTCCGAATCATCAACGCCATGCCTGGCCGACGTGGTGACAGAGTCGCGGCTTGCCGCGTCCGTTGAGGAGGCCGCATGAGGACTGCTTGCAGGTCCGAATCATCAACGCCATGCCTGGCCGACGTGGTGTCACAGTCGCGGCTTGCCGCGTCCGTTGAGGAGGCCGCATGACCGAAGAGCAGCTCTGGTACACCCGCTGCCCCGTGCCCACCGCCTCCGGCATCGCCATCGACACCGGGCGCCTGACCGCGGCCGGGCTGAACGTCGCACCACTGCAGTCCTCCGATGCCGGTGAGGCACATTTCGACCACCAGCTCCCTGCTCTCTTCCGCGAGGGCGGCAACGTGCCGGCACTGTGGGCCCGCTCCCGCGGCGAGCGGACCCGGCTGATCGGACTCACCTGGGTCCCCGAACTGCAGGCCGTCGTGACGCGCCGGGACAGCGGGATCACCAAGCCTCGCGACCTGCCTGGGGCGCGGTTCATCCTGCCCACGCACGGCGGTGAGCGCGTGGATTTCTTCCGCGCCATGGCCTTGCGCGGGTTCGACTCGGCACTGCGGTCCCTCGGCCTCAGCCTGGACGACGTGCGGCTCATCGACGCCCCCGCCCCGCTGCCGCAGACCACCGACGTTGGCGCCGACGGTTTCTACGGCGCGACCGTCGCCGCTCTCCGGAGGGGACTCGGCGACGTCGCCTATGTCAAGGGCGCACCCGGCGCGGACGTGCTCGCCCAGGAAAACCTGCGCGTCGTGCTCGACCTGACCACACTCGACGATCCTCGGTGGCAGATCAACAACGGCACCCCGCGCACCCTGACCGTCAGCGAAGAACTGCTGGCCCACCGGCCGGACGCCGTCGCCCGCTACGTCGCCGCCCTGCGCGACGCGGCTCGATGGGCCGGCACGAACCCGGCGGAGACCACGCGCATCGTCGCCGCCGAAACCGGTTCGTCGGCCACGGGCGTCACCCGCGCCTACGGGCACACGCTCGCCCACCGCCTCGAACCCGAGCTCCGTCCAGAATGGATAGATCATCTCGAAGACCAGAAACAGTTCCTGCTCCGCCACGGCGTGCTGCCCGAGGACTTCTCGATCTCCGACTGGATCGACCCCGCCCCGCTCGCCGCGTCCAGCTCCCTTCTCGGCACCCCGGAGGTCCACTCATGACCATCAGCATCGGCACCCACCCCAACAACCTCGCCACCTGGATTCTCAGCCACGTCGAAGAACTCCAGAAACCCTTGCTCCAGGTGGCCGGGGACGTGACGTTCACCCGCTACGACGACGGCCGCCGCACGGTCGGCCTGCTCACCGGTGGCACCATCGACGTCGGCGCCACCGGGTCCACCCCGCCGATCGTCGCGCAGGCCCAGGATCTCGACGTCGTGTACCTCGCCGCGTCCGAACCCCACCCGGACCCCGGCGGCATCGTCGTCCCGGCGGACTCGCCGATCCGTGACCTGGCCGGGTTACGCGGGCGCAGCATCGCCTTCACCGTCGGCTCCTGGCAGACCCACGCCCTCGCCGTCGCCGTCGACCGCGCCGGCCTGGCGTGGCAGGACGTCACCGTCACCGACGTTGCCGCCACCGCACAGGGACAGGACTTCCTCGACGCCGGCACCGACAGCTGGCTCGTCGTCGACCCCGCATACAGCCAGCTGCGCGCACTCACCGATATCCGTGTCCTCGCCCCCACCGAAGAACTGGTACGCAACCGCTCGGTGTTCTTCGGCCGCGGCGACTGGGTACGCGACCACCCCAGCGAGGCACAGGCGTTCGTCGACGCCGTCTCAGCCACCGAACGCTGGGCAGCCGGCCACCTCGAGGAGGTCGCGGCCCTGCTGGCGCGCAGCAGCCGCGGGGGCACACCGGAAACCTGGCTTCCCGCGCTGACGAAACGGCACTGGGGCGTGCACGCCGTGGACGAGGAGTTCCTCGCCGAACAGCAGTACGGCGCCGATCTCTTCCACCGCTTCGGAGTCATCCCCCGCGCGATCACGGTGGTCGCCGCGGCGCCCGCACGGTGACGGTAACCTGCCCTGGTGCCTCAGGCCAAACTCACCGAAGCAGAGAACGAAACCCCGCCACAGCTCCGGCTCCTCTATGCGATCGGGCGACTCGACCGGGGCATCACGCGGGAACTGCAGCAGGGCCTCAAACCGCTCGGGCTCTCCCCGCACCAGTACGCCACCCTGACCGTGCTGCGCAGCCGCAGCGGGCTCAGCAACGCCCAGCTCGCCCGCCGCGCCTACGTCACCCCGCAGGCGATGAACCAGGTCATCTCCTCCCTCATCGCCGAAGGGCTGATCACCCGCAAACCCTCAGGCACCAACCAGCGAATCCTCGAAACCCGGCTCACCCCCAAAGGCCGCCGCCTCACGGCCCGCTGCGACCGGGTCGCCGAGGAGATCGAGGACCGCATGCTCGACGGCGTGCCACCGCCGCAGCGAGCGGAGCTGCTCGACGCCATCCGCGCCTGCGTCCGCCGCATCAATGCCGGCTTTCCCGGCGGCTGAAGCCGTCAGGTCCGCCAGGCCGGACCCGGATGTCCCGCCGCGGCACCGGGGGCTTCGCAGTGCTGCTTGCCCGTCGCCGTCGGCGTGCAGGTGCAGGACCTGGTGGCCGGACCGCTCGGCGGATCGGCGAGATTCGCGCGGCGATATGCGATATGGCTGAGCACCACCGGCGGCGAAGACGACAGGAACCTCACGATGACCATCGTCCGCCCACGGACGACCAGTGGCGGGCTCACACCATGCGGTCAGCGCAGCTCGAACCCCTGTCGCCGGAAGGCGTCGCGCAGCTTGTCGCGGCCCCGTAGGCCGGCGACGCTGCCGAAGCGGTTCGCGACCCGGCGCGTCCAGCTGGGCGGGAGACCAGCGCCGGTGTAGAAGTCCGCAATGAGCCTCTCGTAGCGCAGCACCTCCTCGGACACCTCGTCCGGCTCGTATCGCTCGTGATGCAGCACGGCCCGCTGCGCCAGCCGTGGTTTGACCTCGGTGGGGCGGGCCGGATCGGGATGGCCGACGAGAAGGCCGAACACCGGAAACACATGCCGCGGCAACGCGAGCTCCGCGGCGACCGCGAGCGGGTCGTTGCGTAACGCGCCGATGAACACCGTGCCCAAGCCCAGTGATTCCGCGGCCAACGCGGCATTCTGGGCCGCGAGCGCTGCGTCGACCACCGCGACGAGCGCGCTCTCCAGGTAGTCGGCGCCCTCGGTCGCCGCCGCCAGGTCCTCGGTGACGCGCCGGGCCCTGTACAGGTCGGCGAGCCACACCAGCAGCAGTGGCGCCTCGACCATATGCTGCTGCCCGCCAGCGATCTCCGCCAGCCGTGCCCGCCGGTCGGGGTCGCGGACGGCGACCACGCTCCATAGTTGCAGGTTGCCCGATGTCGACGCGGACTGTGCTGCGGCGACCAGCGTCGTGATCGTGGTCTCCGGCACGGGGTCGGGCAAGTAGGCACGCACGGAACGGTGAGCCAGTTGAGTGGACAGCACGTCGCTCCACCGGCTCAGCGCGCCCACGGGCGCCCCGTTCCCGTAGCGGCCACGATAGAGGTCGTCGTCCTGCGGCGTCATCGGGCTCCACTTCGGATAGAGATGCGGCGTGAACTTTCCGGTAACGACCTACGGTATCCGGGATATTCCGTGTTCCACACCGTGGAACTCGCTGCCACCGCCCGGCCCGCGGCCGTACTGTGGCGCCGAACCACGTTGGTCCATACCAGCTTTCCTGTTCTCAGAGGGTTGTGTCCACCTAGGACACTCCCCGCCCGAACTCCGGAGAAACCACGCCGGGGCAAGGGATTCTTCGCCGGCATCCAGCGAGTTCGGCCAAGGCGCCGAAACGCTCCCTGTCCCCCCGTGGCGAAAGCGGAGCTGCTCCGGCTCGGGCACCCCGGAACCGAGGCCGGCCAGTCCTCGCGCCGGCGCCCGAAAGAATCCATTCACCGTCACCCCCGCCCGAAGTCCGGCGTCGGCGACGCCGCTTGGAAGTGGCCGCGCAGGGTGTCTGTTTCGTACTCGTTCCGGTACAGCCCGCGCTTGCGGAGTATGGGTACCAGCTCGTCGGCGATCACCTCGAGTCCGTCGACGAGTACGTCGGGCTGGAGGTTGAACCCGTCGATGGCGCCAGAGTGGAACCAGTCCTCGATGTGGTCGGCCAGCTGCTCCGGTGTTCCCACGAACCCGGCGTGGCCCGAGCCGATGTAGCGGGTCTGCTTCAAATACTCCCGCACTGTGGGGTTGGTTCGGCGGATCTGTGCGACGATCGACTCGCGGAAGCCCATGCTGCCCTGGAACGTCTGCGGATCGGCCGGTGCGGCGAGTACGTCCTCGGGGAACGGCTCGTCGAGTTCGAGCTTCGAGGCGTCGTAGCCGATCGACTGCGACAGCCATTGCACCGAATACGACGCCGGTCCCGCGTCGTGCAGTTCGTCGCTGCGCCGCCGGGCCTCCTCCTCCGTGCTGCCCAGGCTCAGCAGCAGGCCAGGCAGGATCTTGACATCGTCGGGTGAGCGGCCGTTGTCGCGTGCAAGGCGCTTCACGAGCCGGTAGTGCTCGATCGCCTTGGCCTTGGTGAGTTCCGCCGCGAACACGCCGTCGGCCACCCGGCCGGCCAGCGCCCGCCCTTTGGGCGAGCCACCGGCCTGCAGGAGCACCGGGCGCTCCTGCCGGGACGGCGGCACCCGTAGCCGGCCCTCGATGTCAAAGAACTCGCCATGGTGGCTGATGTCGTGGCCGATGGCTGCTGAGCGCCACAACGCCAGCGCCACGTCGACGAACTCCGAGGCGCGGTCGTACCGATCGTCGCGCAGCGGCACGTCCGGCAGGCCGAAGTTACGCGCGGCCGGGACGCCGCGCGTGGTCACGATGTTCCACCCCGCGCGACCACCGGAAAGGTAGTCCCAGGCCAACAGCCGTTCGGCGAGCTCGAACGGGTCGTTGAAGGTGGTGGAAGCCGTTGCCACGAGCCCGATCCGTTCGGTGACGGCGGCGACGTAGCCCCAATTCACAGTGGGTTCCAGGCGGATCGGGTTCGCGTCGTACGCCGGGTCGCCCAGCAGCGGCCCGTCGGCGAGGAAGATCGCGTCGAGCGTGCCCCGCTCCGCGGTGCGGCCGATGTTCGCCCAGTATTCAGGGTCCACGAAGGAGTCCTTCTTCAGCAGCGGCGACTGCCAGGCGGCCGGAAGGTATCCCAGGACAAGAACATTGACGCCCAGAATCACGTGTCCCGTGCGACGGTCGGTCATGGCGTGCTCCTCGGTCTCTCACAGGGACGGGTTCGGTTGCGGCGCTGGAAAGGCGGCGCGCCCGTCCGCCCTGCGCGGCGGAGCCGCCAGGCCTAGCGCCGCACGGAGCGATCCACCGGGGGCGACGGCACTGAAGCCCTCCGCCAGCAGCCGCTCGGCGCCGGTCAGCAGCTCGTCAACCGTGTGATCGAGCGTTGGCTGCAGCAGCACTCCCGTGGTGTCCGTGGGCGGCCGCTCGCCGAGCGTGGTGACGACCACCGCGCCGGTCCCGATGACCAGGTCCACCGGTGGCGAGCCGACGGCGGCGCCCGGGCCGTACCACGCGATGACCGACGCGCCGGTGGCCGGTTCGGGGATGTTGAGCGGGCCCGCGATCGGAAAGGCTCCGTTCAAGTCGACATGGGCGATCTGGTTCGACCGCACCAGGATCCCGGTCTCGCGGTCGCCGACGATCGAGTCGTAGGGCCAGCTCTGTTCCAGCGCCCGGACCGCGCGGGCCGCGTCATACGCCCTTGCCGCGGTGGCTTCGGCGGGCGCGGCGTAACCGTCCCGGATGCCCATCAGCAGGCCACTGCGGCCTCGCGACAGGTGCCCGAGGGAGGCCACGCGCCGGGCGAGGTTGTAGGGGTGATCGCGCTGCGGGGTCGCGGCGATCAGAAAGCGTCCCCGCGTGGTGCGCGCGGCCAGTAGGGCGCCGGCGGCACTGCTGTCGAGGGTCACCGGATTCGGTGCGCCGCCGTCGACACGGTCGATCCCGAGGACCGTGAAGGCGATGGGTAGCGCGTCCCAGCGGCCGAGAAGCTCGCCGCTGCCCACCAGTTCGCCGAGATGTGGTCCGGTGAGCGCGAGCGCGAGATAGGCCATCTGTCTCCCTTTCCTGGTCACCAATGCACTGCTCCGGGTCGCCAGCCGATCGCCGGCCCGATTTCCGTCGCCAGGCTGTGCACGCGTGCCCTCGCACTCGCGGCGTCGAACTCGTCTCGGTAGGAGAAGTTGGCGACGAAGTCCGTCGCGCCCGCAGTGATCGCGGGATCGGTCGCGACACGCTCGGCGATGTCGTCCGGTGAGCCGTAGAACGGCACCAGGTCAAGGTATTCCCGCACACTCAGCCCGCGCAGCTTCAGGTTGCCACCGGTCGCCGCTCGCTCGGCCAGCGCGGGCAACCGGGGCCCCAGCACGGGTTCCACCTGTCTGAGCACCGTCTCCTTGTCGCGTCCCGAGTAGACGAACCGGAAGACGGCGACGCGCGGCGTTGCACCGGGATGGCTTCGTTCCAACGCTTCGAGATACGCCTCCACCTTCGGCGCCTGCCCGGTGTCCGCCGGGTCGAAGAAAGCCCCTTGCTGCAGGCCGTCACTCGCGGCCCCTGCCGCGGTCGCGGACGCGATACTGGTGGCCGCCTGCCACAGCTGCCGCCGCACGCGGGATCCCGGTGGATACAGGTGAGGGCCGTCCGCTCCGTCCACCAAGGACTTTCCGTCGAGCGCGGCGTGCAGCTTGGCCACCTTCTGCGCGAACAGCGCATGTCGTTGCTCGGAGCGCAGTCCGAAAGCGGCAAAGCCGTCGAGATTGGCGCCGCCGGTGCCGAGTCCGAGGTGGACTCGGCCACCCGTCAGGGCGTCGACGACCGCGGCGTCCTCGGCCAGCCGCAGCGGATCCTCGAAAGGGACCGTCGTGATGCCGGTGCCGAGCGTGATGCGGGACGTACGGTTGGCCGCGGCGACGAGAAACGGCAGTGGCGAGGCGAACGGGCCGTCGGTGTTGTCGAAATGGTGCTGGCCCACCCACACACTGTCGATCCCGAGTTCATCGGCGTAGGCGATGGTCTCGAGCACCTCCTCGTAGACCCGGGCCACGTCCTCGATGTCTCGGGAGGAGGTGCGGAAGTTCAGCGCGAACCCGATCCGCAGTGACTGCGCCGGCATGGTGGTCAGTCGCCCTGGCCGCCGCGACCGAACCTGGTCAGGTCGGGCACCGGATCCTTGCCGTTGACCAGCCAGTCACCCAGGATGCGCGCCTTGTAGACGCGCGGATTGTGCGACGCCAGCGTGCGCGCGTTACGCCAATGCCGGTCCAGCGACAGGTTCTCGGACACTCCGGAGGCGCCGAGGGCGTCGAAGACGGTGGTGGTCGCCTGCAGTGCGGCCTCGATGATCGCCAGCTGTGCTTGCGCCGTCGCGACTTCCGCTTCCAGCACACGCTGTTTCCGGGCCACCTCGTCGCCGGCGGCGTGCGCCGCGGCGATCAGATCCAGCGTGCGCGACGAGGCGCGGAGCGCGGCGTCCGCGGCGAACGCGTGGACCGAGACCTGGCCGATCACCTGCAACAGCTGAGCATCCGCGGCCGGCTCCGGGTCGAGCGCATGCGGGTAGTTGCGGCCCCGGGCCTTGAGCGCGCTGATCCCGTCCCGCCGCACCGCCCGTGTGATGCCGGCCAGCACCGAGAGCATCGCCGTCTGGTAGAAGTGCCCCTGGTACACGAACCGTTCCGCTGCCGGGAAGACATCCCCGTCCTCCGCGGGAACGTCGGTGTAGCCGGCACTCCCGCTCGCGGTGGTGCGCTGCCCGAACCCGGTCCAGTCGTCGACGAGCCGTACGCCCGGATGGTTGCGGCGCACGAGGGCCGTCAGCACGGCGTCCCCGTCGCCCTTGCCGAGCACGTCGAGCCAGTCGGCGTAGAGGCTGCCGGTGGCGTAGAACTTCGCCCCGTTGACCAGCCAGCGGCCATCGACTTTCCGCACGGTGGTCTTCAGGCTCGCGAAGGTCCCGTTGTTGGCTTCGGTCCACCCTCCCCCGACGAACTCGCCGTCGAGGAATCGCTGGATCCAGCGGTTGTTGGATTCCGACGGTTTCGCGTTGAGGCGGTCTTCGACGAAAGCGAGATGGTTACGCCAGATATGCGCGACGTTCGCGTCCGCCTCGGCGAGATCGGCCAGCAGCACGAAAGTCTGCTCCAGTGAGGCGCCGAAACCACCGAACTCGACCGGGACGCGCACGCGCCCGAGGCCGGCGTCCTTGAGCCACCGCACCTGCTCGTGCGGGAGGACGCGGTTCCGCTCGCGCGTGACGCTTCCCTCGGCGACGCGGTCGAAGACCGGTTGGAACCGTGCGGAGAGTTCGGCATCGGTCGCGGTCGCGGGGCGCAGGTAGGTTGGTGCGGTGTGTACGTTGGTCGCGGTCATAGTGCCTTCCCGTCCCAGTCGGCTGCCGTGGCCGGCAGTGTCTGATCGAAGTCCCGGCCGCCGACCGGCAGCACGGCGTCGAGCAGCGCCCGGGTGGCCGGGTGCCGCTCGGGCGCGAACAGCTCGCCGGCCGGGAAGGTCTCCACGAGCGAACCGTGGCGCAGCACGCCGATCCGGTCGCAGACGAACTCGATGATCGCCAGGTTGTGCCCGATGAACACGTAGGTCAGATCGAGCTCGTCTTTCAGATCCAGCAGCAGGTTGAGGATGGTCGCCTGCGTGGAGACGTCGAGCGCCGAGGTCGGCTCGTCGAGGATCAGCAGATCCGGCTCCAGCGCGATGGCCCGCGCGATCCCGACCCGCTGACGCTGACCGCCGGAGAACTCGCGGGGATAACGGTCCGCGTAGCCGGAGTTGAGCCCCACCAGGTCGAGCGCCCGGTTCGTCAGTTCGGCGGCTTCCTTGCGGTTGGCCGCTTTCCCGAGCCGCACCAGCGGGCGGGCGATCTGCTCCCCCGCGGTGATGCGGGGGTTCAGCGCGGTGGCGGCGTCCTGGAAGACGTACTGGAACCGCCTCCGCAGTTCCCGCCTGCCCCGCTTTCCTGCCTCCGCGACGTCGGTGCCGTTGAAGGTCACTGTGCCCGCCGTCAAGGGAAGCAGGGCCCCGGAGAGCCGGGCGAGGGTCGACTTCCCCGACCCGGATTCCCCGATGAGACCGAAGATCTCGCCGCGCCGCACGGTGAGCGACACGTCGTCGACCGCCCGCACAGTGGACTTGTGCCGACCTGTGCCGAGACCGCCGAGCACGAATTCCTTGGTCACGTGCCGCAGTTCCAGGAGCGGGCCGTCCCCGGCCAGCCGCGAGGACTCGGCACGCGGGCTGAGGTGAACGCGCCGGGTGACGGGCGTACCGCCGAGCAGACGGCGTTCGCCCTGCCGGTGGCGCCGGCCGATCTCCGGCACCGAGTCGATGAGCGCGCGGGTGTAGGGATGCTCCGGCACGGTCAGCACCCGCGGCGTGCTACCCACCTCGACGATGGTGCCTTCGCGCATGACCGCGACGCGGGAACTGGTGTGCGAGACCACGCCGAAGTCGTGCGTGATGAGCAGGACCGCCGTCTTCGTCTCGTCGGCGAGCGTCAGCAGCAGTTCCAGGATCTGCTTCTGCACGGTAGCGTCGAGTGCGGTGGTCGGCTCGTCGGCGATCAGCAGTTGCGGGCCGGACAGGCTCGCCAGGGCGATCATGACGCGCTGACGCATGCCGCCGGACAGCTCGTGCGGATACGACCGCAGCACCCGATCGGGCTCGCGGATGCCCACACGGTCCAGCCAGGTGTGCGCCACCTCGCGAGCCTCGTCGCGGGAGAGCCCGAGGTGCAGCCGGGCGGTATCGCCGAGTTGGCTGCCGATCGTGAACGACGGATCCAGCGAGGTCACCGGGTTCTGGAAGATCATCCCGATCCCGGACCCGCGGAAGACGTTGAGCTGCCGATCCCCCAGCCCGACCAGCTCGGTGTCGCCGAACCGAATACTGCCGCTCGCGATGCGCGCGTTGCGCGGCAGCAGGCCGAGCACGGCCGCCGCGGTGACGCTCTTGCCGGAACCGGATTCACCGACAAGCGCCAGCACCTCCCCGGTCCGCACCTCGAGATCGACGCCACGCACAGCGTGCACGACCGCGCCGGGCAGGGCGAAGTCGACGCTGAGGTCGCGAACGGTAAGTACGGCTGTCATCGGATCACCTGCACGCTCACGGGTTGAGGACGTCACGCAGACCGTCGCCGAGCCAGTTGAAGGCCAGCGCGACGAGGAGGATGGCGGCCGCGGGGAAGGTGGCGACGCCGGGGTTGCCGGTCACCAGGACCTTGGCGCCCTCGGAGATCATCCGGCCCCAGTCGGGATTGGGCGGCTGGATACCCAAGCCGAGCGCGCTCAGGCTCGCGGTGAACACGATGTTGACGCCGACCAGGCTGGTCCCGTAGATCCCCACCGTCGAAGCCAGGTTGGGCAGGACCTCGCCGAACACGACGGCCGGTTCGGAAGCGCCCAGGGACCGCGCCGCCTCCACGTAGTCCTTCTCCCGCTCGATCTTCGCCTCGGCGAACACGACCCGGGTCACGTACGGCACCGCCCCGAACACGACGGTCCCGATCAGCACCCAGGAGCCGGGCTGGACGATCGCGGCCAGCGACAGCGCGACGAGGATGACCGGGAACGCGAACATCAGGTCGATCACCCGCATGAGCAGGCCGGAGCCCCGGCGGCCGGCGAAGGCCCCGGCGAGCCCCAGAGCGGTGCCGACCACGACGGCGACCGTCACCGAGGAGATCGAGACCACCAGCGCACCCCGACCGCCGTAGAGCACCCGGCTCAGCACGTCGCGGCCCTGGTCGTCGGTGCCCAGCAGATGACCGGGCGCGCCGAGCGGGGCGAGCACGTTTCCCGCGTCAGCGGCGTTCGGGTCGTCAGGCGCGAGCCATGGCGCCGCCACGGACAACACGATGATGATGAGCAGCACCGCGAAACCGAGCATCGCCTCACGGTTGCGCACGAACCGGGAGACAGCCGATCGCCGCAGGCGTGGTGGACTCTGTACGGCCGTTGTCATGCAGCCTCCCAAGACGATTCGGACCTGCAAGCAGTCCTCATGCGGCCGCCTCCTCAACGGACGCGGCAAGCCGCGACTCTGTCACCACGTCGGCCAGGCATGGCGTCGATGATTCGGACCTGCAAGCAGTCCTCATGCGCCACCGTGCCGCAGTCGCGGGTTCAACAGGTCCAGCAGTACGTCGGTGATCAGGTTGACGCCGACGAACGTGGCGGCGACCAGGAGGATCCCCGACTGGATCACCGGATAGTCCGAGCCCGCGATCGCGTTCAGCAGCACGCTGCCGATCCCCGGCCAGGAGAAGATCGTCTCGACGAAGACCACACCGGTGATCACCGAGCCGATGGTGAGACCGGTGGTGTTCACGATGGGCGACAGGATGTTGCGGCCGATGTGCTTTCCGAGGACCGCCGCCCTGCCGAAGCCCTGCGAGCGGTAGGTCCTGATGTAGTCGGATCCATCGCTCTCGATCACGGCGGCCCGCACGAACCGGGCGATGATCAGCATCGAGACGAGCGACGCCGCGAAGGCCGGCGCGATCAGGTGCAGCAGCAGATCACCTGCCCCGCCGCCGCCGCGCAGGTCGTGCATTCCCCCGGGCGGCAACACCTTCCACTGCACCGCGGTGAGCCAGATGATGACGAGCCCGAACCAGTAGATCGGCAGGTTGCTGCCGACCTGGACGAACAGCATGACGACGCGGTCGGTCAGCCGGCCGTGCCGGATCCCCGACACGAAACCGATCGCCACCCCGAGGACGACGGTCACCACCGTGGCCGCCGCCCCGAGGATCAGCGTGTTGACGAAGGCGGGGAACACGATCCCCGAGACCGGGCTGCGGAGGCTGAGCGAGATGCCGCCTCCGTGGGTGACCATGTCCCCGACCCAGCTCAGGTACTGCTGCCACGCGGGACGATCCAGGCCGTACGCTTCGCGGATCTGCTGGATCTGCTCGGGCGACATCTTCTGGCTCAGCACATCCTTGACCGGGTCCGCCGGACCGGCCTGCGCGATGAAGAACACCAGCAGGCTGATCACGAACAGCAGTGGCACAAGGCCCGCGAGCCGCCACAGGATCCGCCGCGCCATCCTCAGTTCGCCACCCAGACCCGGGACAGGTCGTAGTGGTTCTGCTGCGGCCAGACGAACCCGCCGACGCGCGGGGAGACCGCGTAGTAGCGGTTGAACGACAGCAGCGGGAAGACCGTCGCGTCGCCCGCCCACGCCTTGGCCGCGGCCTGCCACAGCTGCGCCGCCCTGGCCGGGTCGGAGTTGTTCGCCGCCGCCTCGATCGCCTGCTTCGTCGCATCACTCTCGTAGGAGTCCCCACTGCGTGACACGACGCTGTACTTGTGGGCGATCTGGACCCAGTTGGCAGCCACGTAACCCCACTCCCCGAGGTACAGACCATCTTCAGGTTTGAGGTTGGCCGAGCGGGTGCCGTAGGTGATCCACTCGAACGACTGCACCGAGGCGTCGATCCCGACCGCCTTCAGCGACTGCTGCAGGTACTCCGCCGTCGGCTGACCGGTGGTGTCCGACAGGATGTTGAACTTCACCTGGCCTGGCTGGTATCCGGCTTCGGCCAGCAGCTTCTTCGCCGCTGCGGGGTCATAGGGGTAGTCGACCGCGGAGGGGTCATGCGCCTCGTTCCCCTGGTTCAGGATCGAGGTGGCTGCTTCGGCGTAGCCCTTGTAGATGTTCGCGGCGAGTTGCTTGCGGTCGACGGCCTTGATGATCGCCTGGCGGACTCGCTTGTCCTGCAGGTACTTGTTGGCGAAGTTGAAGTTGTAGTAGATGATCTGTGGCACGCCCTTGTTCTCGGGCACCGAGAACCCGCCCTTTTCCAGTGTCGCCACGGAATCCGGTGCCACCCGGCTGATCAGATCGACGGTGCCGGTCTGCAGCGCGGCGCCCCGGCTCTGGTCGTCGCCGATCGGTTTGAAGATGACCTTGTCCAGATGCGGGCGCTGTCCCCAGTAGGCGGGGTTGCGATCCAGTGTGGTGTGGTCGCCGCGGACGCGTTCGGTGAACGTGAACGGCCCGGTGCCGACCGGGTGGTCCGCCAGCCCGTCCTGGCCGTACTTCTTCAGCGCCTCCGGGCTGAAGAAGCCCGAGGCCGCGTTCCCGCTGTTCGGGATCTGCCGCAGGAAATCGAGGAACGGGTGCTTGAAGGTGTATTGCACCGTGAAGTTGTCGAGCACCTTGAACGACGCCAGATCCCCGTAGACCATGGACATCGTCGCCGCGCTGACCTTGTCGTAGTACTCGAAGGCCGGGTCGGTGAAGCGGCGCACATTGAACTGCACCGCGGCGGCGTCGAACGGGGTGCCGTCGGTGAACTTCACTCCCTGGCGCAGCTGGAAGGTGTAGGTGGTCGCGTCCGGGCTGACCGTCCACGAGGTCGCGAGCTTCGGGATGATCTTCGGCACCCCGGTCGGCTGCGACAGGTCCTCGTCGACGAGCGTCTCGTAGATGTTGCGGTCGATCCGCCAGGTCTCCCAGGAGTACTGGCGGTTCGGGTCGAACTGCGTGACCTCCTGGTACTGGCCGACGATCAGGGTGCCGCCGTCCCGGGGCTGGGAGCCCGCGACCGCACCGCTACTGGACCCGCAGCCGGACAGCAGCAGGACAACGCTCGTGATCGCTGCGGTCCACACAAGAAACGCGCGCTTCGATGAGGTCATGATGAATGAGTTTCTTTCATTGCAGGTAAGGCGATTGGACTGTCCACAACAGACTCGTGGCCCGGGTGGCACCCGGCCGTAGCGTCAAACTTAACTTCTCGAAGTGAGTTCTCCGAGCGTGTTCACGAGGTGAGATGGGAGCGAAGCGTTTCCCCCTTGTACTCGTGGCGGTATAGGCCGCGACGGCGCAGGATCGGCACGACGTGGTCGACGAACACCTCGAGCTGTCCCGGTATCCCGGACGGGCTGAGGATGAAACCGTCGGCAGCGCCGCCGGTGAACCAGCGCTCGATCTCGTCCGCGATCCGTTCCGGGGAACCGGCGACGCGAGCGCCGAAGGCGGTCACGGTGCGGAACAGGAACTCACGCACAGTCGGATTGCCTTGGGTGGCAAGGGCTCGGTAGCCGGCGAGCGCGGTCTGGTGTGTCTCGGTCGACTCGGCGAACGCCGCCGGCGGCACCGGCCCATCGAGGTCCGCTCCGGTCAGGTCGATGTCAACCTCCTGGAGCCAGCCGATCTGGTACTCGGGAATGAACTGCTCGAAGATGGTCTGCTCGATCGCCCTGGCCTCCTCCTCAGTGGACCCGACGACGAAGCCGAGCGACGGGGTCACCAGGGGCGCGGTGCCCCGGCCGGACGAGCCCGCCTCCTGGTGGATCTGCTCGACGAAGCTCCGCCCGCGGTCGAAGTCCCCCTGACCGGTGAAGATCACTTCGGCGTTGCGGGCCGCGAAGGCGCGTCCCGCCGTCGAAGACCCGGCCTGAAAGATCACCGGATGTCCCTGCCGCGACGGCGAGGCGCCCAGCGGCCCCCGTACGCTGAAGAACTCGCCCTTGTGTCCGGGCACGCGGATCTTGGTGCGGTCGTTGTAGATCCCGGCGTCCCGGTCCTCGACGATTGTGTCCGGGCCCCAGGAATCCCACAGCTTCCGCACCACCTCCAAGGTCTCGGCCGCGACGCGATAACGCTCGTCGTGCGCGAGCACACCGGCGTCGCCGAAGTTGTCCGCGGCTGCCTTGGCGAAACTGGTCACGACGTTCCAGCCGGCCCGGCCGCCACTGAGGTGATCGAGCGAGATGAGCTGGCGCGCGAGATGGTACGGCGCCTGGAAGGTCGCCGAACCGGTCACCACGAGGCCCAACCGCTCGGTCTCTCTGGCCAGCGCGGCCGCCGTCGTGAACGGCTCGAAGTCCTCCGTGGACTTGTGTGGCCAGGTGGCGTCGGGACCGAAGTTGAGTGTGTCGGCGAAGAAGATGGCGTCGAACGTGCCCCGTTCCGCCGTTTTCGCCGCGTCGACGATGGATTCGAGGACGGCCGCCGGCCCGTTCACCACGCCGGGAAAGCGCCAGGCGTTGCCGAATCGCGGATTTCCCAGGAGCAGCAGATGCAGCTGACGAGTCATCGATGGTCTCCCTCAGAAGACGGTGCCGGAAAACGGAAGTGATGCGGTGCCGAACAGCTCGTCGAGGCGCCGGGCCGCATCCGGATCGTGTACGCCGACCCGGCCGGTCGCGGCCAGGTGCTGCCAGCGCGTGCCCCCCAGGTACGCGGCGGCCAGAGTCTCGACGCCGACGCTCAGGTCCGCCGGCACGCTGGTGCGCGTCACCGATTTCGGGGTCACCTCGAACCTGCCGTTATTGGCGGGCAGCAGCGCGTCATTCACCTCTAGCACGACCGAGTCCCCGTCACCAAAGACCCGCGCCCGCAACGCCGCCTCGACATCGACGAGGCGAAGCCACGTCTCGTCCCGGACAGGACCCAGTTCGACCGCTCGGCGATCCACGACGGCGAGCGGCAGCGCGTCGTCGAGGGCCACCGATTCGAAGACGAGGACATCCACCAGGTCCAGGGAGAGCAGGTGCCGCCACAGCCCGGCTCGCGCGGAGTCGGTAAGCGCGACGAAATCGGTGACGCTGACGGTCTTTTCCGTGCTGGTGAACCACCCGACGGTGTCCTCCGGATGGTAGGCCGCGTACCCGTCGTCGACCCCGTCCGTGCTGTGGACGACGACATACTGGCTGACCGGGTGGGTTTTCCGGAGTAGTTCCTGGAGTTTCCACCATCCGGCCGGGCGGCCGATGGCGCCCGGCCACACCGCCTGGTCGTGGATTCCGGCGAGCAGCGCGGTGTCCGCCGCCGCGTCGACCAGCCGGATCCGGCCGCCTGGCGGAACCTCAGGACGAAGCGCCGCGCGGCGAAGGACGACGCGCGCGGACTGTGCCGAACTGGCGACCCCGTACCCGAACCGCTCGTAGATGACCGCTTCCGACGCCCGCAGCGACGCGACCACCTCACCGCGCTCGGCGATGTCCGCCAGCTGCCGCGCGATGAGCCGGCTGAGGATGCGCTGCCGCCGATGGGTCGGCAGGACCCCGACATGGGTGACCGCCGCGTGGGGCACGCGTGCGCCACCGGGCACGACCAGCCAGCTGCCGTAGGAGTCGGCACCGCCGACGACGTCAGTATCGTCCAGCGCGCCGAGGTAACGGCCCGGGTCGGTCACCTCCACGGCGTCCACGTCGCCCAGCGGCAACCCGACCATGGCGCGGAGGAACACGCGGAAGCCGGCGTTGACCTCTTCGCTGGTCTTGAGCGTCCGGATCTCGACACTCACGAGTGCCTCCTACGGGAACAGGTGGACGGCTGTGCGGCCGATGATCTCGAGCACCGCGTCGGTGTTGGGCGGGTGCAGGCTGCCGGTGCGGACATCGCGGTAGAGCCGCTCCAATTCGTTGGTACGGCTTACCGAGGAGGCCCCGACGACCTGGATCGCTATGTCCACGACTTGTTTCGCCGTGCTGACGGTGAATTCCTTGACAGCGAACAGTCTTGGCGTCCACCACTCGCCGTGGTCGACACCGGCTTCGATATCGGCGGTTGCCTTCTCCAGCAACGACCAGGCCGCGTCGAGCAGGATCTCGCCCTGCGCCAGTTGCCGCTGGACGGCCGGTTTGTGCGCGTGCGTCTTTCCCGGCAGGGCAAGTGATGCGCGCTGCTGCGTGGTCAACTCGGCAAGGTCGAGCGCGCGGCGCGCGATGCCGAAGTACACATTGGACAGCAGCGGCAGGTACCACTGGAGGATGCCGAGGACGTAGGGCGGGTACGGCTGTCCGATCTCGGCACTGCCGACCACCCGGCCGGCGGGAACGCGAACGCTCTCGAGAACGGTGTCATCGCTCGCGGTGGCGCGAACCCCGAGGGCGTCCCAGGTCTTTTCGGTGGACACCCCGTCGGCCGTGCGATCGAGGAACAGATGCACGATGCGCGGATGATCGACATCGGAGTCGTCCCGGGCGTGGATGCCGAGCTTGTCCCACACCGGCGAAAGCGAGGTGAAGGTCTTGTGCCCGGTCACGACGTACGAGCCATCGGCCTGCGGGACCGCCTTGGTGACCGAGTCGTCGAGACCCAGGTCGTTCCCGACCTCACCATGCCCGGCCGCGAACACCTGCCCGTCCGCGACGGCGCGCAGCAACCAGGTCAGATCCTGGACACCGGTATTAGTAAGTGCCGCGGCCGGGCCCGTCCAGTAGAGGTGCATGTTGGTCGCCAGCGCCGTCGCGGGCGCCCAATAGGCCAGGCGACGCTGCTCACGCGAGAGCGCACCGACGCTGAGACCGCCGCCGCCGAACTCCTTGGGAATGGCCGCCTTGAGATAGCCGGACGACACGAGTTCCGCGAAGTCCTCGTCGAAGAACCGGTTCTCCCGGTCGTAACCGGCGGCGCGGTCATGGAACCGCCGGTAGTCCTCGTCGGTGAAGTAGGCCGACGGCTCGGCTTTCTCGAACAGTGGCGAGGTCGCGCTGGCGATCTTCGGCTCTGTCATGGGTTTACTCCCTTCTCGGTCGGCGCGACGAGGCCACGACGGCGCAGCTCGGCCCCAGCGCCTTCGGCGAAGTAGTAGGCCTCCTCCAGATGCGGCTGCCCGGAGAGGATGAAGTGATCGATGCCGAGGTTGTGGTATTCCTCGATGCGGTCGGCGACCTCCTCGTGACTGCCCACGATCGCCGTTCCGGCACCACCGCGGACGAGGCCATACCCGGCCCAGATATTGGGATATATCTCGAGATTCCGCCGATCGCCGCCATGCAGGGCCACCATCTGCTGCTGGCCCACCGACTCGCTGGCGGCGAGCGTGCGCTGCGTCTCGGCGATCCGGTCGTCGCCGACGCGCCCCAGCAGGCGGTCGGCTTCAGCCCATGCCTGCGCCGAGGTGTCCCGGCTCAGCACATGGAAACGGATGCCGAACGACACCGACCGCCCGGCCTCGGCGGCCAGTTTGCGAACCTGCGCCAGCCGTTCGGCGATCCGCGCGGGCGGCTCACCCCACGCGAGGTAGGTGTCGACGGTTCGCGCCGCGACCTGTTGCGCGGCCGTGCTCGCGCCGCCGAAGAAGATCGCCGGTGGTTCGTAAGGGGCGAACGGGATCGCGGCCTGCTCGATGTCGTAGTACTTGCCGGCGAAGTCGAAGGGCGTCACCGCATCACTCACACCGCGCAGCACCGTCAGGAACTCCTCGGTCCGGGCGTAGCGCTCGTCGTGGTCGAGGCGGTCGCCGAAGCGTCGCTGCTCGACGGGGTCGCCGCCGGTGACGATGTTCAGCAGCAGGCGGCCACCCGAGACCCGCTGGAACGTCGCTGCCTGGTGGGCGGCCAGCGTCGGCGAGATGAACCCGGGCCGGAAAGCGACCAGGAACTTCAGCCTGGTGGTGACGCCCGACAGCGCCGCCGTGGTGATCCAAGCGTCCTCACACCACGTGCCGGTCGGGGTGAGCACGGCTTCGAAACCCAGCTGCTCGGCGGCGCGGGCGATAGTGCCCAGGTACTCGATCGACGGCTGCCGGAAGCCCGGCCGCACCGCGCCGAGCGTCTTCTGCGAGCCGTCACCGGAGCCGACGATGTCGCGGTTGTCACCGTTGGTGGGCAGATACCAATGCAGATGGATCGGCATGGCTCACACGCGTTCCAGGACGAAGTCGCGGACGGCGTTGGCTGCCTCCACATGGTCGACATCGTTGAGCACGTTGTGGCGGCCGTCCCGGATCTCGACGAGCCGTGCGTGCGGCAAGGTGTCGCGCCAGTACCGCGCGTCCTCGATCGGCGCCAGCGCGTCCTTGGTGCCGTTGATCAGCAACACGGGAAGCGTCGTCGTGGCGAAGGCGGTCGCGAGGTCCTCCGCGGCCGAGGCGAGCGCGGCCGCGGTCACCTCGGGTTCGGGGAGCACGAGCTGCACGAGCGGGTCCTTCTCCAGCTCCTCCAGGTAATCCGGATCCGCCGCCAGCGCCGAGGTGTCGAACCGGAAACTGTCCCCTGTGGACGATTCATCGAGGGCCGTGCGGCCACGCAGGCTCGCACCCGTCAGGACCGCACCCGCGAACGGTGCCGGGTTCTTGGCGACCACCAGCGCCGTGGTCCAGCCACCGAGGGAATGCCCGCCGATGACCAGCGGCAGCTCCGGGCGGCGCCCGCGAACGATGTCGACCAGGCTGGCGGTGTCACGGGCCAGGAGGTCGAGGGAGCGCACCACCCCGCGCTCGCCGCCGGAGATGCCGTGGCCCTGGTGGTCGATCGCCCAGACGTCGATGCCGGCGGTGTTGAGGCGGGACGCCAGGCGGCTGAACTGTCCCGAGTGTTCCCCGCCGCCGTGCAGGAACACGAACCCGGCGACCGGCCGGTCGACCTCCCAGGCACGGTAGTAGAGGCGGGCGTCGGGGCTGTCGAAGAACGGCATGTCGTGTCCTCTCATGTCTCTCAGTGGACGGTTCGGTGGTGCGCGCCGAGAATGCCGAGCTCAGCCAGCCGTGCCTGCTCGGTCTCCGACAGCGTCTGGATCGACCCCACCCTGGCCGCGACCTCCGGCCGTCTCACCCGTAACCACAGGAACCGGATCAGCCCGGCGAGCAGCAGCGCCACGAACACGTACGGCAGGTAGCGGTATGCGCCCTCGGGAACCGGCACCAGGTTCTTGAAGATCACGTACAGGATGCCGGCGGCGGCCAGCACCGACACCACGAAGCTCACCGGCGACAGCGCCTTGATCTTCCTGAGCCAGAGCGGTGTCGCGATCGCCACCAGCAGGTAGGCGAACAAGTACGCGTAGCTGGACACGATGCCGACATACACGTCCCACTGGAACCGCCCGACCGGGTTCACCGTCCCGATCAGCCCGACCACGAACCCGACCAGGCCGACGAACGCGATCGCGATATGCGGCGTCCGGAAGTTCGCGTGCACGCGGCCGAGCGAGCGCGGCAGCGCGCCCTCGCGGGAAAGCGTGAACAGGCTGCGTGCGCCAGAATTGATGACCGCTGAGGAGAACACGATCATGGCGGTGCCGAGCGAGAGATCGACGACGTAGGTGACCCAGCCGACCCCGGCGTTCGACGCGACCACGGGCAGCGGCGTACTGTCGGGGTCGAGCGATTTCGGGCCCTGGAAGCCGAGCACCTCAGGATAGGTGGCGAGCAGGTAGAGGACCGCCAAGCCGATCACCAACCGCAGGATCGCGCGCGGCACGGTGCGGTGGGCGTCGCGCGCTTCGTGCCCGAGCGACGCGGCGCTTTCGAAGCCGGCATAGGAGCCGACCGCCATGACCGCGGCGATCAAAGTGCTGTTCCCCAAATTGCTCAGGCTGAACTGACCGCCGTCGAGGCGCGCGCCGTAGGTGACGTATGAGGCGATCAGAATGACCGCGATCGCCGCCAGTGACACGACTTCGAACCACAGGCCGAACTTCACCGACACGTTGACCCCGCGGAACGGGATGTACAGCGCCGCGGCCGTGGCCAGCACCAGCAGCAGGATCTTGATCACCAGATGGTCGGTGTGCAGCCCGATCTCCTGCAGGAAGGAGTTGAAGTACAGGACGGCTCCGAGCACGCCGCCGGCCGCGAACCCGATGTAGCCGATGATCAGCGCCCACCCGGTGACGAACGCCGCCACCGGTCCGAGACCGTTGCCCGCGTATGTGCCAAGCGAACCGGACGACACCGTGCGCCGTGCCTGCAGCGCGATCACGGTGGCGACGAGGTACACGATGACGCCGCCCACGATCGCCGCCCACAGGGCGCCTTTGCCGGTGACGAGGAACAGCGAACCCGGCACACTCGCGATCGCCACGCTGGGCGCCGCCGCGGCCAGACCCTGGGCGAAGACGCCCAGCCCCGACACCGCATCGGAGCGAAGTTCCCCCGCCTCGCTGGGAAGAACCGCCGGGGCGCTTCCCGGAACCGACCCTTCTACGGTCATGACTGCCCGAACCTTTCGATGGGGAAATCGGAAAAGGAGAATCCGGCGGGGATCCCGCCGGGCACGGCGAAGCGCTGGAAAACGCGCGGAAGGAACGACTGTCGGCCGGCCACGCGGCCGGCCGGGTATGGGACGATCAGCGACAGAGCGAACCGAACAGCCGGCACAGGTCGATGTATCGCCTGCTGGACAAGGAGACAGCCTGGGTCACGACCGCGACGGTAATTGAACGCTGAAGGATTCACCAGCCTTCCCACATGGCGACCATCCACTGAGACAGAGGTACCGGCGCCAGGATGATCCCTTGTGGACTCGCGAGTCGCGGACCGTGGAACAGGGGTCCCGTCGCCGCGCGGGCGAACTCCTCGATCAGCCTGCTCTTCCCGCCGCCAGGCTCACCGAAAACGGTCACCACGCGCGGCCGTCACACGTCGTCCAGCATCTGGGACAGCAGAGCGAACTCACGGCCGTGTACGTGCCGTTGCCCGCGGCGCCGCATGTGGAATGGGACGAGCGCGCGCTACGCGCGGGGCCGCATGTGCTCGCTGAGAAACCCCTTGCCATCACAGCGAAGGACGCCGCAGTCCTCGTTGCACTGGCCGCCACACGGGGCTGGTGCTGATCGAGAACTTCATGTTCCCGCGCCATTCGCAGCACGCCACGGTGCGGGAACTCGTGGCCGGCGGCGTGATCGGCACACCGAGGACGCTCACCGCGGATTTCGCCTTCCCCTCCACCGGCGACGACAACGACATCCGGTACCAGCCCGACATGGGTGCGGCGCGTTGACCGACGTCGCGTTTGCCCGGTCCCTACCGCGCTGCCCTTTCTCGGCGACGGGATCGGGATGGCTGGTGCAACGCTGAACCTCGACTGACTCAGAGCTCAAGTCGCATACCGGCCCTCGGCCACTGGTCAAGGCCGTGCGCGGCCTCTGCCGCACGGATACTGCGCAGGCCGGGCGTGAGCTCCGCGTCGGTCAGATAGCGAAACCCACACCGTTCGTAGTACGGACCATTCCATTTCACTTCGACGTAGGTGGTCAGGGTCACGGCGGGCAAACCCCGCGCGCGGGCCCAGTCCATCATGTGTTCCATCAGCGACCATCCGATACGCCTGTTCGCGTAGTCAGGATGCACCGATACCTGGTCCAGGTGCGCGCAGCCGTCCACGACGGCGGCCATGAGGTAGGCCACCGGGTGGTCGTAGGCATCGACCCGGACCCAAAGCCGGCCGTCCAACTGGAACTCGCGAAGCGTCTCGACCGACGGCGGCTCGTCCTCGGCAACGAACGACATGCCGATATCAGCGAAGCACGTTCCGGCCGCCCGTTCAATGTCCCGCAGAACGGGCAGATCACCCTCTCGGGCAAGGCGGATCAGGTCGCGCATTTGATGAACCCCTCTGCAGCACAGTAGTCCACAACGCACTGATCGGACCGAAAGCCACCAAACTCGGCGACAGCCGGCCAGCTACTCGACCAACCACCTTACTGGCCGATCGCATCCATGCGCTGCCACATACCGAGCCCGAACATCAGGTCAGCGGCCGGCGAACCGAGCGCGGCCGGTTCCATCAGCCACGAAACCCGTTCATCCTCGTCAGCCGATCCTCGGTGGCGAACAACCCGGCGAACGGTGGCCGCTCCACGGTCGATCGCCGCCTTCGCGGCCCACAGCGCGACGACGGGTCCCGCCGCGAGGCGACGAGCGATCCCCATCGCTTCGGAGAACACGTCGTCTGTGTCGATCACCTGGTCCACCAGGCCGATTCGCTCAGAAGCTACCCGACCCCGCTGCGCCGACTCCGCCGCCCGTTGACCGGCCCAAGCCGAGGCGGGCACGACACTCGACGCCGATCAGGTCCAGGAACTCATCGCCGGTTACGAGACCGGGGCGACGGTGTACGAGTTGGGTGCCAGGTTCGGCATCGAACGACGGACGGTCAGCAGCATCCTCCACCGGCGCGAGGTGCCGATGCGGCGGCGCGGACTCGCCCCGAGCAGGTCGACGACGCCGTCCACCTCTACTGCCTTGGCTGGTCCCTGGCGCGAGTCGGCAGGCATCTGGGCGTCGACCACACCACCGTGCTGACCAAACTCCGCGAACGCGGCGTCCCCACCCGAGACAGCCACGGCCGACCCCGAATGTGACCGAGATCCGGTCGGGCAGGAAGTGACCCCGCGCCCGGTGAGCCGTGCCGTACCTGCCAGCTCAGCGATCATGGGACCAGCGGTTGTCGGCGAGGGGTGTTGCGGGGGTCCGAAGCACGTCTTGACCTGAGCTCTCGGACTCAGCAGGTGAGTCGCGAGTGAGGCGGAAGATGGGCCAGCCGATCTCGGTGCGCCATCGGTCGGGCACGTCGGTGTCGCGGGGGCCTACCACGTAGGTTTCGTGAATGGGTCCGGCCACGGTCAGGGTGTGCGTGGTGGTCCAGCTGCCCAGGCGGCCGTAGGTGACGTCGATGTCGTCGTGCGGTCCGGTGTGGACGGTGACGGCGAGTTCGACCGCCGGCAGGTCGAGGATCTCGATCCGCCCGGTCGCTCGGGGTTGCCGCACGGGATGGAACACGGTCATCTCACCGGAGCCGTGGGTGAACAGTTCGTTGGCGTAGCGGCCGGCGGGGGGCCCGGTGCGTTCGCCGGCCGGGAACGCGGCGTCGAGTTCGGCCATGGCGGCGTCGTACCAGTGGTGGACGTCGTCCACGCCGACCGTGCCGCGAATGGCGGCGACCGCGCGCGCCGGTATCGAGCGCAGGTCCACCGGCAACTCCTCGGTGTCGGTGCGCAGGAGAGAGCGCAGGGACACGACAGCGGCGCGGGTGGCCTCCAGGGTGTCTTCCAACCGACGCAGGTGCGCGGTGACCAAGTCGGTGCGCCGCAGGGGGTCGTCGGTGGCCAGGATCTGCTTCACCTCGGCCAGCGGCACGTCGAGCTGGCGCAGCCGGTGGATTACCTGCGCGGACGGGATCTGCGCCGCGGTGTAGTACCGGTAACCGGTGCTCGCGTCCACAGTCGTGGGCACCAGCAGGCCGGATTCGTGGTAGCGGCGCAGCGTGCGCACGCTCAGGTGGGTGAGGGTGGCGAAATCTCCGATGGTCAGCCCGGCTCGCATGCCCCCACTGTGCACCCTCCCGCGGGGAGAGGCTCCAGGACTTGACTCTCTCCCGGCGAGAGAGTCCAGGTTGGGCGACATGGAACCGTTCGATTGGACCTGGGTGAGCCAGATCGCCCCGGACGATCTCCCTGACCGGATCACCACCTACCTGGCCGCGCACCAGACCCGCGACCTCGACACCGCGATCGCGCAGTACACCCCCGACGCCGTGGTGACCGACGAGGGCCACGACCACGACGGGCCGTCGGCGATCCGTGCCTGGCTGGCCCGCTCGGCCACCGAGTACACCTACACGACCACGCTCACCGCCGCCTACCGCGCCGACCAGCACCATTTCGACGTCCTGCACCGCCTGCAGGGCAACTTTCCCGGCGGCGTCGCCGACCTGCACTACCGCTTCACGCTGCGCGACGGCCACATCGCCCGGCTGGTCATCGAACCCTGACAGACCCCACGACACCAGGAGCAGAGAACGTGAGGACATGGTTCATCACCGGCGGCACGCCAGGTGGATTCGGCATGGCCTACGCCCAGGGCGCACTCGACATCGGCGACCGGGTCGTCCTGACCACCCGCCGGGCCGACACGGTGGCCGACTGGGCACATCGCTACGCCGATCGCGTACTGGTGTTGCCGCTGGACGTCGCCGACCCCGGAGAGGTGCGATCGGCCGTGGCCACGGCCGAGGAGCATTTCGGCGGGATCGATGTGCTGGTCAACAACGCCGGGCGTGGCTGGCACGGATCGGTCGAAGGAATGGCCGAAACCGCGGTCCGCGCGGTGTTCGAGCTGAACTTCTTCGCCGTCCTGTCGGTCACCCGCGCTGTGCTACCCGGCATGCGCGCCCGCGGCAGCGGCTGGATCATCACGATGTCCTCGGCCGCCGGACTGCGGCCGGTGCCAGGATTCGGCTACTACAGCGCAGCCAAACACGCGATCGAAGCCATCACCACTGCCCTGCGCAGCGAGGTGGCCGGCCTCGGCATCCGCGTCCTGACCGTCGAACCCGGCCCGTTCCGCACTCGCGCCTACGCCGGCTTCGCCACCGAACCAACCCAGGAGACCGTCGCCGAGTACCACGCGATCGTGGAGTCGGTCCGCTCCGCCATGATCCACCAAGACGGACGTCAACCCGGCGACCCGAGACGGGGCGTGCAGGCGGTGCTCGCGGCCATGACGCAACCGACGCCGCCGCACCGGCTCATCCTCGGAAACACCGCATTCGACACGATCACCGAAACCCTCGAACACACCCTCGCCGACATCCGAGCCAACGAGGGACTCTCCCGCAGCGGTGACTACCCAGACCACAGACCATCAACTGCGTGATCAACCTGCCCGTCGACAAGCCCCCTTGGCGCTCGCCAGCACATCGAGCTGCGGTACCCAGGGGTGCACCTCGACGTTCGGCGGCAGCTCGCCGAGTTCGGCCGGGTCGAAGAACCGCCCGATCGACATCACCACCCGCCAGCCGGTGCCCTCGAACGCCGCCGCGCACGCGGAGAAGAACTCAGGCCGTTTGTTGTAGGCCGAGCCGAGCGAGACAAGCACCACCGGCCAGTCGTCCGGCGCCGTCCATGTCCCGTCGACCCGCCGGGGCGACACGATCGGCCCGACGAACTGACAGCCGCCGCCGACCCGGTCGGCGTGGAGCTGGACCGAGCGGGGAATCGTGACCACACAAGGCTTCCGGCGCAGCCCGAGCCGCCGGTCGCCGAGTGCGACGGTGGCACCGGTCTCGGCTTCGACCCCGTCGTAGAACACATGGGTCGGCGAAATCTGTACCTCCGGCACACCCCAGGCCGCGGCCAGGACCGGCGCGTGGGCGGCGACCGTGTCATAGACGACGAGATCGGGTTCGTCCCCGGCATAAGCGGTTTCAAGCTGCGGCAGCACGCTCACGAACTCGTCGCGGAACACCTTCGCGGCCTGCGCCGCGTCGTGCCCGGCTTCGAGCCACCCGCGCTCGGGTGAGCTCGACGACGGGAACGTGGACTCGTAAAGCACCACCGACGCGCCCGCGTCCTTCGCGAGCGACGCGAAGTCGTCATTGATCGCGAAGCTCACGCGGTGGCCGCGAGCCACGAGTTCGGTGACCATGCCGAGCAACGGGTTCACATGCCCGTGCAGCGGGACGGTCATAAAAGTGATGTGCGCGGATTCGGACAACATTCCCCCAGCGCGGATCGGTCTACCCCGACGACGCGAGGTCGGCGATACGGCGTAGTTCGGCCAGGTGACCGGCGAGCGCGGCCCGGCCCGGCGGGGTGAGCGCCAGCCAGGTGCGGGTGCGGGAGTCACGCGCCGACTTGGTCAGGGTGAGGTACCCGGCGCCCTGCAGGATCTTCACCTGCTTGCTGAGTACGGAATCGCTCACCCCGAGTACCTCACGGACGGTCGAGAACTCCACCGAATCGGCCGCCGCGAGCATCGCGCAGATCTGCAGCCGGTTCGGCGCGTGAATGATCTCGTCGAAGACAGGGCCGCTCATGTGCCGCTTCGCGCATCCCGGACCAGCGCCGCCTCGATCCGCCGCCCGAAGTAGACAGTGAGCACGAAGACGAGCGCACCGCAGCCCGCCATCGCCCACCGGAGGTCCGCACCCCATTGCAGTGCGATGCCGGCACCCGCGAGCACCACGAAGAGCAGCGCGTAGACCAGCACCGACCAGCGCGCGCTCGGCGTGCTCCGGTAGCGGTCGATCGAAACGCCGGTAACGCGGCGCGCGACCGTGGTCAGCACGGTCGGTAGCAGCGTCAGCCCGATGATGACGCCATAGGGGATGTACTCCCACCCGATGGTGGCCGACGCGAAGGCCAATCCGAATGAGAGCCCGATCCCGGGGTGATACCACCACGGGCTGGTGAGCCGCGAAGCCATCTGCCGCCTGGCCGCGTCGACGTTGTCCAAGGCCGCTCGCGCGGCCGCTGACTGGGAGGATTCGCTACTTGCCATGTTGGAAAGTCTAGCGTCGACTTTCCAACATGGCAAGTCGTTGGCCGAGCGGTTCATCCACCTCGCCTGCCACGGCCACGAGCATCGGGCGCGGGGCGAACAGGTCCTCCCCGGCCTTGGAGACGTCGTCTACGGAGACCGTGGCGAGCCGCGAGGGCATCCGTTCCAGCCAGGTGGGCTCGCGGCCGGACGCCACGGACTGCCGCAGCAGGTCCGCCATCGTGGACGGAGCGTCGAAGACCCCGAGCAACTGCCCGGAGCAGAACCCGCGTGCGGGCTCCACTTCGGACGGTGTCAGTGGTTTGCCCGCCATCCGGCCCAGTTCGGCCTCGATGGCGGAAACCGCCGCCACGGCGAGTTCCTTCGGCATGCGCGCTTTGAGGTAGACCCGCTCGAAGTCGAGGAACAGCTCACGTCCGGTCAAGACCTCGAAACCGGCACCCAGCTCGGCCCAGCGCGCGGCAAGCCTCGACCGTTGGTAGCCGCCGAAGACAGCCGTCGCCAGGTAGCGTGCCGGGTCGCCGGAGTCCCCCGCGGGTTCCGGCCAGCACAGGGTCAGATAGACCTCCGAAGCATGCACGGCGGGAAGCACCAGCCTGCCTGGTGTCAGCCGCGCCGATGACTTCGGTTCGCTGGCGCCCATCCAAGCCGCGAACGAAGACGCCGCCCGGCCGGCGAAACCGTCAGGATCGAGATCGCCCACCGCGATGAGCGTCGCACCGGCCGGGCTGAGGATCCGACGGGGATCCGCCAGGCCACCGGATTCCGGCAGGCACGCCCGCCGCAGAGCTTGCTCGATGTCCTGGCCAGCATCACGGAGCGGCGACAGTTCGCCGTAGCCGTCGTAGGTCAAGACCTCGGCCGACGCGGCGAGCCAGCCGTCCGCTTCGGACGATTCGACATGACCGGTCACGTCCAGCCATTGACCGTCCGAGGACACCCGGAGCTCTCCGCCGGGCGCCCGCACACGGACAGCCGCCTCGCCGAGCTTGTGCACCAGCGTGGCAACTTCGGCCGCGCGTCCCCAGCCGCCGGCACCGAGTGGCATCCGAAGCCGGAGTTCCACGAGCGGCGCGCGCGCGTCCCGCACGGCGACCACCCGCAAACCATTGTCCAGGCGTACATCCGCGAGCCCGGCGACGCGTGGTTCCGGCTGTATACCGGGCAGAGGTGGCTGTCGAGGCCCTTCGGGCGTGGTCGCGAGCTCCGCTGCAGTGGGACGCGACGGGTTCGCGACGGCGAGCGGGGCGGCACGCACCGGTTCGGGGCGCGTCCGCACCTCTCCGGGTTCCACCACGAGCACGGCTTTGCGCGCGTCACGGAGCACGCGAGCGGCGGTGGCAACCTCTTCCGGATGAGGTTCACCCCGAACGGTGGACAGGGGCTTATGAGGTTTCAGGCAGCCATGCGGAGTGACTGCTCGAAGGTGTCGGGACTGAGCATCCCGATCGAGGAGTGCCGCCGCACACTGTTGTAGAACTTCACCCAATTGTCAACCGCAGCAACGAGTTCCGACTT
>NZ_QZFV01000089.1:0-61482 GCF_003600245.1 Amycolatopsis panacis | reverse complement strand
GGCCCTTCACGGACTCGGAGGCGGTGAAGGGACCCTTCACCGCCTTGATCCCGGGCGCGAGGAGGGGGAGGGAGGCGGGGGTGGGTGGGGTTAGCGGGGTTTGCGGGCGCGGTGGATGGCGACGACGCCGAAGGTGAGGTTCAGCCATTCCACTTCGGTCCAGCCCGCGCCCGCGATGATCTCGCCGAGCGCCCGCTGGTCGGGCCAGGCGAGCATGGACTCGGCCAGGTAGGAGTAGGCCTCCGGGTTCGTCGAGGAGCGACTGCCGACCCAGGTGAGCAGCTTGAGCATGAACCGCCGGTAGACGAACCGGATCGGCGCGAAGGTGGGCGTGGACACCTCGCAGACGACCAGCCGCCCGCCCGGCTTGACCACCCGCAGGATCTCCGCCAGCGCCGCCTTGGTGTCCACGAAGTTGCGCAGTGCCAAGGAAATCGTCACCGCGTCGAAGCTGTCGTCGGCGAAGGGCAGGTGCAGTGCGTCCGCGGCGACCATCGGCACCCGCCGGTGCCGTCCGGCCCGGAGCATCCCGACGGAGAAGTCCGCGGCCAGGCACCAGGCGCCGCCCCGGGCGTACTCGACAGTGGACACGCCGGTGCCGGCCGCCAGGTCGAGCACGCGTTCCCCGGCTCTGGCGTCCAGCACGCGCGCGGTGGTGGTCCGCCACCGGCGGTCGAAGCCGAACGTCATGAACGAGTTGGCCCGGTCGTAACCGGACGCGACGCCGTCGAACATCGCGGCGACGTCGTGGGGATCCTTGTCCAGGCTGGCGCGTGGCATGAAACCGAGATTAGTTCAGCGCGCCCGGTGACGGTCGCGGGGCAGCAGCACCCCGGCCAGGACCAGCCAGATCACCCCGCCGAACCGGCCGATCGGGATCAGCGGGTACAGCGCCGGGGTCAGCAGGGAGAACGTGGCGAGCACGGCGGCGGACGCGATCACCAGGCCGGCGATCGAGACCCAGCGCGGCAGCAGCCCGAGGAACAACGCCGGTACCGCGAGCCCCGCGATCAGCAGCGCGAGCGGCACCACGAACCCCGGTCCGCCGGTGGCGAACGCGAAGCTAGTCAGCGCACGGGACAGCGCGGGCGCCCCGGCGTCGGCGGTCTGCGCCGCGGTCCAGGTGGCGAGCCCGCTGATCGCGAGCGCGGCCGCGGCCAGCACTCCCCCGGCCAGCCCGATCGCCGCGCCCGGCGCGGTGACGCCCAGCTTGCGCTGCCTGCGGTAGACCGTCGCCGCCCAGATCGCCAACGGGATCGAGGCGCCGAACACCGTGAAAGCGAGCAGGTCGAGCAGCCCACGGTGGCCGAGGTCATAGGCGCTCACCTCGGCCGCCGTCGAGTCCGGCCGGGTACCGGTGGCGCCGAGCACCGCGGAGGCGATGGTCAGCACCCCGAACGCGAGCGCGGGAGCGAGCAGCGGCGGTCCGCCCTGCGGCCGGGCGCGGGTCGTGGTGGTCATGGGAACCTCCAGGTCAACTAGTTACACAAGATAAACGATTACACTGGCGTAATAGATTGTCAAGGGATATGGTTTCGGTCATGTCAGCGTCTTCCCCGACACCTCCCCCGACCGGCAGCGCCTTCCTGCTCGCCCAGCTCGGCGCGCACGCGACCCGGCGATTCGCCGAGCGCGTCGCGGAGCTGGACCTGACCCCGCCGCAGACCGGACTGCTCCGCGTGATCGCGCGCCGCCCGGGCGAAAGCCAGCAGGCGCTCGCCGCCGAGCTGGGCACCCCGCCGACCCGGCTCGTCGCACTCGTCGACGGGCTCGAACAGCGCGGCCTCATCGAGCGCCGGCGCAACCCGAAGGACCGCCGCCTCTACGCCGTGCACCTCAGCGAAAAGGGTCGCGAGACGATGCGCGCACTCGCCAAAACCGGTGCGGCACATGAAGACGAGCTGACCTCGACACTGTCCACAAAGGAACGAGAAGTCCTGCACGAGCTGCTCGGGCGGATCGCGCGGCAGCAAGGCCTGCCCCCTGGCGTACATCCCGGGTACCGCAGCCCTGCCTGACTCAGGCGCCGCCCGATTCGGTACCGAGCGAGCAGTTTCGGCCACTTTCCGGCGCCGTTCGAACGCAGTGCGTCACCCCTTTGCCGGTAGGCCGACGATCACTGACGAGCTAATAGTCAGTGAGCACGGACAACGGCTGCGAGTGATAGAAGGGTTGCGCTATGTGTGGCATCACCGGTTGGGTCTCCTTTCGCCGCGACCTGACGCAGGAAGCCGCCGAGCTGGCCGCGATGACGGCGACCATGTCCTGCCGTGGCCCCGACGCGAGCGGTACCTGGGCCGTCCCGCACGCCGCGCTCGGGCACCGCAGGCTCGCCGTGATCGACCTGCCCGGCGGGGCGCAGCCGATGACCGTGGACACG
Source organism: Amycolatopsis panacis (assembly GCF_003600245.1). NCBI lineage: Bacteria > Bacillati > Actinomycetota > Actinomycetes > Pseudonocardiales > Pseudonocardiaceae > Amycolatopsis > Amycolatopsis panacis. Next base: position 59,102 of record NZ_QZFV01000089.1, on the reverse strand, counting down.
CCCGACGGCCCGGTCACGATGGTCTACTCCGGCGAGGCCTACAACTTCACCGAGCTGCGCGACGAGCTGCGCCGCCGGGGCGCGCGGTTCACCACCGACTCGGACACCGAGGTCGTGCTGCGCGGGTACCTGGAATGGGGTGAGGCGCTCGTCGACCGGCTCAACGGGATGTACGCCTTCGCCATCTGGGACACCCGTGCCGACAAGCTGGTGATGATCCGTGACCGGATGGGCATCAAGCCGTTCTACTACTACGAGACCGAGGACGGCGTGCTGTTCGGCTCCGAGCCGAAGGCGATCCTGGCCAACCGGCTGGCCGAGCGGGTGATCACCACCGACGGGCTGCGCGAGCTGTTCTCCTTCGCCAAGACACCCGGCACGGGGGTCTGGGAAGGCCTGCGCGAGCTGCGGCCGGGACACCTGGCCGTGGTGGACCGCGCCGGGCTGCGCGAGACCTGTTACTGGCAGCTCGAAGTCACCGAACACACCGACAGCACCGAGGAAACCGTCGCGCACGTGCGGTCGCTGCTCGACGACATCATCCGGCGCCAGCTGGTCGCCGACGTGCCCCGCTGCATGCTGCTCTCCGGCGGGCTGGACTCGTCCGCGATGACCGCGATCGCCGCGCTGCAGGTGCAGGAGCACGGCGAGGTAATCCGCAGCTTCGCGGTCGATTTCCCCAACCAGGCGGAGAATTTCCGTGCCGAGGACATCTCGCCCACGCAGGACACACCGTTCGTGCACGCGGTCGCCGAGCACATCGTGTGCGAGCACCGGGACATCATGCTGGACGGCGGGGCGATGGCGGATCCGGCGACCCGGGCCGCCGCGGTCGGCGCCCGGGACCTGCCGATCGGCTTCGGCGACCGGGACAACTCGCTGTACCTGCTGTTCAAGGCGATCCGGGAGGAGTCGACGGTCGCGCTGTCCGGGGAGTCCGCGGACGAGGTGTTCGGCGGATACCCGTGGTTCCACAACGAAAAGCGCGAGGCGGACACCTTCCCCTGGCTGGCCGGTGCGGATTCGCCGATGAACCCGGCTTCGCTGCTGGACGCCGGGCTCGCGGCGAAGCTGGACCTGGAGACCTACAAGGCCGACCAGTACCGCCAGGCGCTGAGCGAGGTTCCGTACAAGGACAGCGAAACCGGGCTGGAACGGCGGATGCGCGAGGTGTGCTACCTGCACCTGACCCGGATGGTGCAGACCCTGCTCGACCGCAAGGACCGGATGTCCATGGCGGTCGGGCTGGAGGTCCGGGTCCCGTTCTGCGACCACCGGCTGGTGCAGTACGTGTTCAACACCCCGTGGTCGCTGAAGTCCTTCGACGGCCGGGAGAAGAGCATCCTGCGCGGCGCGACCAAGGACGTCCTCCCGGAGAGCGTCGCCAACCGCAAGAAGAGCGGCTACCCGGGCAATTTCGACCCGGCGTACCTGTCCGCCATCCAGGCGCACGCCCGTGAGCTGGTCTCCACCGGCCACGAGGTGCTGGAGTTCCACGACCGGGCGTCGGTACTGGCCGCCTGCGAGGCAGGTATCGCCGAGATCACCGGTCACCAGCGTTCCGGCCTGGAACGGTTCCTCGACATGGCCACCTGGCTGGACCAACGCAACCCGACCCTGAAGCTGGGCTGACCCGGACCAAAGCTGTGAAGGGACCCTTCACGGACTTTCGGGCTGTGAAGGGTCCCTTCACAGCTTGCGGGCGGTACGCAGGCCACCCGAGCGCGGTCCGTAGAAGTTCGCCAGCTGGACGATGTGCATGGCTCAAGCCGCGCGTGCGACTCGGCCCTGTACCGCCTCGTAATGCCCGACCAGCTCCCGGCACACCGCGGGCCACGTACGGCCGAGCACGACCTTCCGCGACTTCTCCCCTAGCCGCGCCCGCAACGCCGGATCACGCAGGTCGCTGACCTTGTCCACCAGCGCACGGCCGAACGCGTCGCGTCCGGCTGGCAGCAGATAGCCCGTACGGCCAGGCAGTACCAAATCTTTCGGCCCGCCCGCGTCCGGTGCGAGTACCGGCAGTCCGGACGCCATTGCCTCCTGCACCGCCTGACAGAACGTCTCGTGCGGACCTGTGTGCACAAACAGGTCCAAGCTTGCGTACGCCGTGGAAAGCTCTTCGCCGTACTTCGCACCGAGGAACGCCGCGCCGGGCAACTGCTCGCGCAGCACCGGCAACTCCGGGCCGTCCCCGACCACCACCAGCCGTACACCGGGCATTCCGGCCAGCGCGGTCAGCCGGTCGACTTCCTTCTCCGGGGCGAGCCTGCCGACAAAGCCGACCAGCAGCTCGCCGTTCGGCGCCAGTTTCGCGCGCAGCGCCGCATTCCGGTGCTCCGGCGAGAACCGGGCGACGTCCACCCCACGCGCCCAGCGATGTACCCGGGGTACACCGTGCAGTTTCAGCTGTTCCATCGAATCCGACGACGGCGCGAGCGTGCGATCGGCCCGCGAGTGCAGCCGGCGTACCCAGCGCCAGGCGGCACGGGCACCGATGCCGAACCCGTACGAAGTGGCGAACCCGGCGATGTCGGTCTGGTAGACCGCGATCGAGGGCACCCGCAGCCGTCTCGCCGCGGCGAGCCCGCGGGCGCCGACCACGAACGGCGACGCCAGGTGCACCACGTCCGGGCCGAACTCGGCCAGCGCCCTCAGCACGGTCCGGGTCGGCAGGCCGATCGGCAGCGAATGCACCCCCGGCACGTCGAACGCGGGGATGCGGACCACCGGTGCGCCGCGGTAGCGCTCCGGGCCCGGCCCGGGTGCCACCACCAGTACCTCGTGCGCGGCCTCCACCAGGTGCTCGACGACCCGCAGCACGGAGTTCGTCACGCCGTTCACCTGGGGCAGGAAACTTTCGGTGACTATGGCGACTCGCACCGGGCCACTGTCGCACCGGTCCGCGCGGGGTGGACCAATCCCGTGTGACCGCCCGGCCAACGGTCGGCCAACACTGCGCAGCGTCCGCCACCGGACACGGAACGTCGAAGAATTCGCCATCACATGTCATCTCAAGGTCGCGTCCCGGACACCAGGGCGGCCCAGACTAAGCAGGCATGACCCTCTTGTCCTCTAGGCCGTCCCGGCCGGTGGAGCCGGGCCTGCTCTCGAGGGCACTCGAGGTGGCGGGCAGGCTGGCGAACGACGCGACCGACGTGATCACCGCGACCGCGGGCCGCGGCGCCCACCCGGCGACGCTCGAATCGCCCTTCGATTGGGTCACCGACACCGACCGGATCCTGGAACGGCACACCCGGCGCGTGCTGACCGCTGAATTCCCCGGCATCCCGGTGGTAGGCCACGAATTCGGTGCGGACCACGGCGCGGACATCGCCGAGTACCGCTGGGTGGTGGACTCCGTGGACGGCACCGCCAACTACGTCGCCGGAGTGCCTTGGTGCGCCTACAGCCTGGCGCTGGTGGACGCGTCCGGTCCGGTGGTCGGCGTGGTGGCCGATCCGTACCGCGCACAGATCTACGCCGCCGCCCGCGGCCGCGGCGCCCGCGCCAACGGCACCCCGATCCGGCTGGTGGACCGCCCCGGCACAGCGGGCGCGATCGTCTGCACGGAGCTGGCCCGCAAGGGTCCGTGGCCCGGCATGGGCGGGTTCATCGAACGCGCCGCCGCGGCGCACGCCGGGGTGCGGGTACTCGGCTCGGCCGCGCTGTCCATCGCGCAGGTCGCGCTGGGCCACGCTGCGGCGGCAGTGCTGCACAGCTACCACGAATGGGACGTCGCCGGTTCCGTCGCGATGGCGATCGAAGCGGGGGCCGTGGTGCTCGACAAACACGGCGAGGACACCGCTCTGCCCACCGACGGCCTGTTGGTCGCCGCCCCCGGCGTGGCCGACGAAGTGCTGCGCTGGTGGCAGGAAACGGCGACGGTAGGCAGCTGAGCAGACCGGGTTTCCCGCTACGACTCGGCGGGGCCACCGCCTGCCGTGGCTCGGGCGGCGACCGCCTGGTCGCGCTTGGCGAGCCGGCGCAGCCACCACAGCACCGGACCGGCGATCAACCAGACCACCAGCACCGTGACCCCGAGCGGCACCAGGGCGTGGGTGGCCGAGCGGCCGGCCACCCTGGCCAGGTCGGGGTTCGTGGTGTCGTACTCGATCAGCACCAGCTGGCCCGCGGCCAGCCCGGACGGGTAGAGCACCCCGGTGGCCGGGCTGTGCAGGACCCCGTCCGGGGTCTGGTATTGGACGATCGCGCGGTCGAAGGACACCGATTCCACGGTCGCGGTCGCGGTACCCGGATGCGAGCCGATCGCGTTGTCGTCGCGGATCGCGCCGAAGAGCAAGGCCACGCACATCACGGTGAGGAGCGAGGCGACACCGAGCACGGCCACCCGGCCGATGCGCCTCGCCCGCTCACTCCTCCTGCTCACGCCGCGAGCGTAGCGGTACCGGTCAGTGCCCGTGCTCCGTGGCGAGCAACCGGTGGTTGGCCTCGATCTGGTCGTAGGACTTCGGCTTGGCCACGGTGAACCTCGACTGGGCCGCGGCCGGTGCCTTCGCGCCCGCCGCACCGTTCGGGCCGTTCGCCGGCTTGCCCGCGGTGTAGAGCCAGGTCTGGAACAGCTCGTGCAGCGGTTTGCCGGAGACCTTCTCCGCCAGCGCGATGAATTCCGGGATCCGGGCGTCCTTTCCGGACTTAGCCGCCTGCCAGTCCTTGAGGATCTTGAAGAACGCCTCGTCGCCGACAGCGGTACGCAACGCCTGCAGAGTCAGCGCGCCGCGGCTGTACACCGCGTCGTCGAACTGGTGGTCCTTGCCCGGGTCAGCGGGTACCGCCTTCCACAGGTCGGCGTCGGCCGCGTGGGAGTCGTACGTGTACTGCGCGAGTTCGGCGACCGTGCCCTCGCCTTCGTGCTCGGACCACAGCCACTCGGCGTACGACGCGAAGCCCTCGTTCAGCCAGATGTCGCTCCAGCGGCCGAGCGATACGTTGTCACCGAACCACTGGTGGGCGTTCTCGTGCGCGATCAGCGTGGTGTTGGCGCCGCCGGCGAAGTTCTTCAGTCCGTAGACCGGCCGGGTCTGGTTTTCCAGCGAGAACCCGATGCCGCTGGTCACCACGCCGCCCTCGGCCTCGAACGGATAAGGCCCGAACCGCGTCGCCAGGAACGCGTTGATCTCCGGGGTGCGCTCGACGCTGGCCTCCGCCGCCGCACGGGAATTGCCGAGGTCGCTGCCGTAGGCGGTGATGAACGGCTTGCCGTCCGGGGTCTTCGACTCGCGCACGTCGTACTTGCCGACGACGAACGGAGTCAGGTAGGTCGCCTGCGGCTGCGTGCTGCGCCAGTTCCAGCGCGTCCAGCCCGCCCGGCTCTTGCGCTTGCTCACCAGCGAGCCGCTGGTGAGCGCGGCGAGCCCGTCCGGCGCCTCGATCGAGACGTCGTAGGTGGCCTTGTCGGTGGGGTGATCGTTGGACGGGAACCACCACTGCGCGCTCTGCGGCTCGTCCACGCCGAGTGCCCCGAACACACCGTGCTTCCAGCCGTTGATCCCGTCGACCTTCGCCTTGGACGGGGTGTCCGCGTACTGCACCACGACTGTCGCGGTCTGCCCCTTGGCCAGCGCCTCGGCCGGGGTGATCACCAGTTCGCCGTCGCCGGTGGAGCTGGTGAACTTCGCGGGCCGGTTGTTCACCAGCACACTCGACGCCTTGAGCGCGAAGTCGAGGTTGAACCGCGACAGGTCCTGGGTGGCGGTGAGCAGCAGGGTCGTGGTGCCCGAGAGCAGGTCGGTGTCCGGCTGGTAACTCAGCCGGATGTTGTAGTGCTGCACGTCGGTGCCGCCGTTGCCGGCGTTCGGGTAGTAGGGGTCGCCTACGCCGGGCGCACCCGGCCCGGGAGCGGCCGACGCCGTGGTGGCGAGCAGCACGGACACGACCCCGGCCGCCAGCGCCCCGGCAGCGGCACGAGTTCTCGATCGCATGGTTGGTTCCTCTCAGAAGATCAACAACGCGCTCGAACGTAGCCACCATCATGAGGACCAGGTACGCCCAAAGGATGGTTCTCAGCGGCTGGGAAGCCGGACACCACGCCGCTTGACACGCCGCTCAGACCCGAGCGACCGCCTCCGCGACCGCGATGCGCAAGCGGCCGTGCAGATCCCGGTGGCGGGTCCGGTCGACCCGGACCTCCACCACCCGCAGCCCGGGCGCGGGACGCAGCGCGGCCCGGAACTCCGGCAACGTCTCGGCCAGCACATACGGCACGCGGTACCCCGCGCACAGCGCACCGAGGTCGGCGCCGTGCGGAGTACCGAACACGCGCTCGAAGCTGTCCGCGTGTTCCGGGGCGCCCTGTTCCAGCAGCGAGAAGATGCCGCCACCATCGTCGTTCAGCACCACGATGGTCAGATCCGGGCGCTGCTCGGCTGGACCGGTCAGCAGCCCGGACGCGTCGTGCAGGAAGGTCAGGTCGCCCAGCAGGGCGTACGAAGGCGCGCGGTGCACGGTGGCGGCCCCGATCGCGGTGGACACCATGCCGTCGATCCCGGCCACGCCCCGGTTGCGATGCACCAGCACGTCCGGCCGCAGCCGCCCGGCCAGCGCCACGTCCCGGGTCGGATTGGACGAACCGACCACCAGCAGCGCCCCCTCGGGCAGGGCGTCCACCAGCTCGGCGGCCATCCGCAGCCCGCTCGGCCACGGCTCGCCGGACAGGGTCTGCGACACCGCCCGCGACGCGGCCGCGTCGGCCCGCTGCCAGCTCGCCAGCCATTCCGGATCGGCCGGTTTCGTCGGCTCGGCGAACCACTGCCCGACCTGCCGCACGTTGTGCGCCGGGGCGGGCCAGTCCGAATCCGGCCGGACCAGCAGGACCTCCACGGCCGGGTCGGAGATGATCTTCTGCACCTGCCGGAACACCGTCGGCCTGCCGAGGCACAGCACCTGTTCCGGACGGTGCCGGGAGATGAACTCCTCGACTCCCAGCAGCCAGGCACCCGAGGAGACGGCGGTCTCCCCGGACAGGCCGAGCCCGCCGGTCTCGGACACCACCGGCCAGCCGTGCTGATCGGCCCATTCGCTGGCCGCCTGCGCCCCGGTGTCACAGGCGATCACCAGGCCATGCCGTGCGGAGGGGACCACGAACGAGGGCAGCGCACCGAAGTCGGGCAGCTCGGTCCAGCGGGCGCCACCCGGGCGCCCTTCCAGCGACTCGAACCACTCGCCGTCCTCGTCGAGATCGGGCACCAGCGGCTCGCGGAACGGGATGTTGAGGTGCACCGGCCCACAGCGCCATTCGCCGTATGCGGCGTTCCAGGCCCGGCAGATCTGGCTGCGCCAGTAGGAGTTCTGGCCCGCACGGCGCTCACCGACGGCCAGCTCGTCGAAGTACCGCACAGCGTCGCCGTAGAGCTGGTACTGGTCGATCACCTGGCTCGCCCCCGCCGCGCGCAGCTCCGGCGGCCGGTCCGCGGTGAGCACGATCAGCGGCACCCCGGCCCGGTCGGCTTCCAGCACAGCCGGGTGGAAGTTCGCCGCCGCCGTGCCAGAGGTGCAGACCACTGCGGCCGGACGGCCGGTGCGCGCAGCGATCCCGAGCGCGAGGAAGGCCGCGCCGCGCTCGTCGATACGCACGTGCAGCTTGACCCGGCCGGCGGCGGCCGCGTCGTACAGCGCGATGGACAGCGGGGCGTTACGGGAACCCGGGCAGAGCACCACGTGCGAAACCGTGTTGCGGACGAGTTCGTCGACGATGACCCTTGCCTGCGCCGTGGAAGGGTTCACCAGCGGATCCCCGGTGCATCGCGATCGACTGAGTCCACAGGTCCTATTCTCCCAAACGTGGCTGACACCCGAGTTTCCGAGTTGTTCGACCCGGCCACGTGGACCGCGATCGAGGACTTCGGCTTCACCTGCCACCGCCACCGCCGCTCCGGCAAGCGAGTCGTGCGCATCCGTCGATGACCAGCGTATTCGCGGACGCTCCGGGGATCAGCACGCGAGCGGGGAGACCTCCGACACGGTGCACCCGGCGCGAGGGTGACCTGCGGTTTCACCGGTGGGCAGCGGCAGCCGTGATGTCCGGCCCGCGGGCGTGGGAATCGTGACATACAGCCGGTCGATCCGCGGACACGACCGGAAGTGAGCCGGGGAACGTGCCCGATGGAATCGGGACCCCCGGCTTTGCGCTATCTGGGGTCCACGGCTTTCACCTCGATGAAGTGGGCTCTGTGTGGAAGTGGAGTGCCTCGGCGGGGTCGAGCTGCAACGCGGTGAGCGCCTTGATGAGCGAAGGCTGTCCGGCGTGGGTGCGGGCACCGGATCGGGGTGGCCGGCGGCGTCCAACTAGGGTCGGTTTGGTGGCTGACACCCGAGTTTCCGAGTTGTTCGACCCGGCCGCGTGGACCGCGATCGAGGGTTTCGACTTCACCGACATCACCTACCACCGCTCTCGCGACAGCCGCTCCGGCAAACGAGTCGTGCGGATCGCCTTCGACCGGCCGGAGGTCCGCAACGCCTTCCGGCCGCACACCGTGGACGAGCTCTACCGCGCGCTCGACCACGCCCGGATGAGCTCGGACGTCGGCTGCGTCCTGCTCACCGGCAACGGTCCTTCGCCGAAGGACGGTGGCTGGGCCTTCTGCTCCGGCGGTGACCAGCGCATTCGCGGGCGCTCCGGGTATCAGTACGCGAGCGGGGAGACCTCCGACACCGTGGACCCGGCGCGAGCGGGCCGGCTGCACATCCTGGAGGTGCAGCGGCTCATCCGGTTCATGCCGAAACCCGTGGTCGCGGTAGTGCCGGGCTGGGCCGCGGGCGGCGGGCACTCCCTGCACGTGGTCTGCGATCTCACCCTCGCCTCCGCCGAGCACGCGCGGTTCAAGCAGACCGACGCCGACGTCGGCTCGTTCGACGCGGGCTACGGCTCGGCCGGGCTGGCCCGCCAGGTCGGGCAGAAGTTCGCCCGGGAGATCTTCTTCCTCGGCCGCGAGTACACCGCCGAGCAGATGCAGCGGATGGGAGCGGTGAACGAGGTCGTCCCGCACGCATCGCTGGAGAAGGTCGCGCTGGACTGGGCGTGGACCATCGTCGGCAAGTCGCCGACCGCGCAGCGGATGCTGAAGTACGCCTTCAACGCGATCGACGACGGGCTCGTCGGGCAGCAGCTCTTCGCCGGCGAGACCACCCGGCTGGCATACATGCAGGACGAGGCCGTGGAGGGCCGGGATTCCTTCCTGGAGAAGCGGGATCCCGACTGGTCCGAATACCCGTACTACTACTGACCGAGGGAGGAGGCCGTCGTGCGGGTGGTGTGGCTGGACGGGAGCGCCGCGGCGATCGCTGCGCTCGCCGAAGCGGTGGCTGCTGCCGTCGAAGGCGGCGAAACGGTGCTGCCGCTGAACGCTGCGGACCCGTCTGCGCAGTCACTGCTCGAAGCGATGTCGCCGGAGCAGCCGGTCGAACCCGACACCGCGGTGATCATCGCCACCTCCGGGTCCACCGGAGCCCCGAAGGGCGTGCTGCTCTCAGCTCGCGCGCTCACCGCGTCGGCCACTTCAACGCACGTACGGCTCGGTGGCCCCGGGAGCTGGCTGCTTGCCACGCCCGCGCACTACATCGGCGGCCTCCAGGTGTTGGTCCGCGCCCGGCTCGCCGGTATGAAGCCGGCGTTCCTGACCGGCGAAGGCTTCCGTACGGACGCCTTCGCCGCGGCTGCCGCACCGGTGCTGGCCGCGGAAGGACCGCGATACACCGCATTGGTGCCGACGCAGCTCGTACGGCTTCTCGACGACGGAGGTGCCGGCCTCGCCGCAGCGAGGGCATTCGACGCGATCGTGCTGGGCGCCGCAGCGACGTCACCGAAGCTGCGTACGCGCGCTGAGGAAGCCGGAGTGCGGATCGTGCCCGCGTACGGCATGAGCGAGACCGCGAGCGGCTGCGTGTACGACGGAGTCCCCCTCGACGGCGTACGCGTAGAGCAGGACGCCGACGAACGGCTGTGCATCTCCGGCGACGTACTCGCCCACGGCTACCGGCTCGCACCGGAACTGAGCGCGGAGTCGTTCCACGGCGGCTGGTTCCGTACGTCCGACCGCGGCCGGCTACTGCCCGACGGCCGGGTGGAGGTGCTCGGCCGTGCGGACGACGTAATCAACACCGGCGGCGTGAAGGTCTCTGCCGCATCTGTAGAGCGGGTACTGGGCAGCTGCCCCGGCGTACGCGAAGCTTGCGTCGTCGGCCTGCCCGACGCTGAATGGGGCGAAGCCGTCGTCGCGCTCGTCGTGGCGGAGCAGACGGTCGACGCGAACGCCCTGCGTGCCGCCGTCCGTACCGAACTCGGCGCCGCGGCCACGCCGAAACGCCTGGAATTCGCCACCGAACTACCACTGCGGGGACCTGGAAAGGTCGACCGGACGGCGGTCCGTGCCCGGTTCGTCGCGCCCTGACCCGGCGTCGACAGACCGCCGCCTTCGATCCTGCCGAAGCCCCGACCAGGGGCGGCAGACCACAGGCTCGCCGATCGGGTGAAGCGCGGATGGCGTTGAATGACGAGTATGGCGACAGTCAGTGAATGGATTGAAGGTGCCCGGCCGCGCACCCTGCCCAACGCGATCGCTCCGGTCGTGGCCGGGGTGGGCGCGGCCATCGCGCTCGACGCGTTCTCCTGGTGGCGTTCAGCCCTCGCCCTGCTCGTCTCACTGTCGCTGATCATCGGCGTGAACTTCGCCAACGACTACTCCGACGGCGTCCGCGGCACCGACGAGCACCGCGTCGGCCCACTGCGCCTGGTCGGCTCGGGCACCGCCGCGCCGAAAGCCGTACTCGCCGCCGCACTCGCCTGCCTCGGCCTCGCCGGAGTACTGGGCCTCCTGCTCGTCGCGGTGAGCGGGTACTGGTGGCTGCTCGCCATGGGCGGCCTGTGCATCCTCGGCGCGTGGTTCTACACCGGCGGCAGCAAACCGTACGGCTATTACGGCTTCGGCGAGCTGGCGGTGTTCGTCTTCTTCGGCCTGGCCGGCGTGTTGGGCACGGTCTACGTGCAAGCCGGCAAGGTGAGCTGGGCCGGGCTGGCCTGCGCCGTGGCCGTCGGCAGCTTCTCGATGGCCGTGCTCACCGCGAACAACCTGCGCGACATCCCGACCGACGTCGAGTCCGGCAAACGCACCCTCGCCACTCGCCTCGGCGACCGCGGCACCCGCCGGATGTACGTGACGCTGGTGTCCGTGCCGTACCTGCTCACCGTGGTCCTCGGGATCTGGCACCCGCTGGTCCTGATCTCCCTGATCACCGCCCCGCTGCTGCTCAAGTCATTGCGCGCGGTCGGCGGCGGGCAGCAGGGCAGGGCGCTGATCCCGGCCCTGCGCGATACCGGCCTGGCCATGCTCGGCTGGGCCCTGCTGAGCGCGGTGGCCCTGGCGTTCTAGATCGCCAGGGCCGGGAGTGAAGGGCACCTTCACGGACTCTGACGCCAGGGTGTCGGCAAAGTTGGTCGAGGACCCGTGATCAGCAGAGAGAGCCGTGGCTGCCCGACCGGTTTCGGGTCCGTGAGGGTGCCCCTGACGGACTCCGAGTCCGTGAAGGGGCCCTTCACAGCCCTCCGCAGCTGCGCAGGGCCCTCCACACCGACTTTGCCGACGCCCTGGACTCTGAGGCTGTGCAGGGACCCTTCACAGATTCCGCCCGTGCGAGGGGGTCAACCCTCGAAGTGGGCGGTCACCAGGAACTCGTCGAACTTCGCGCGGTAGGGCGTGGGATCGATGCCCTGCTCGGCCAGCCACTCGTCGGAGTAGTAGGTGTTCGTATACCGCTCACCGCCGTCGCACAGCAAGGTCACCACCGAGCCTGCCCGGCCCTCGGCGACCATCCGGGAGATCAGCCGGAACGCGCCGTACAGGTTGGTGCCGGTGGAGCCGCCCGCCCAGTGCCCGGTGCGCTCGCGCAGCAGCCGGATCGCCGCGAGCGAGGCCGCGTCCGGCACCTTGATCATCTCGTCGATCACGCCGGGCACGAACGAAGGTTCGCACCGCGGCCTGCCGATCCCCTCGATCCGCGAGGGCATCCCGGTCGCGTAGCCGGGGTCGCCGGCCTCCCAAGCCCCGTAGAACGACGAATTCTCCGGGTCCACCACACAGACCCGGGTGGTGTGCCGCTTGTAGCGGACGTAGCGGCCGAAGGTCGCGCTCGTCCCGCCGGTGCCCGCGCCGACCACGATCCAGCTGGGCACCGGGTGGCGCTCCGCGCGCAGCTGCGCGAACACCGATTCGGCGATGTTGTTGTTGCCACGCCAGTCCGTCGCGCGCTCGGCGTAGGTGAACTGATCGAGGTAGTGCCCACCGGTCTCCTCGGCCAGCCGTTCGGCCTCCGAGTACATCGCCGACGCCTCGTCCACGAAATGGCATTCGCCGCCGTAGAACTCGATGAGCGCGATTTTCTCCTTGCTGGTGCGTCGCGGCACCACCGTGACGAAGCGCAGCCCCAGCATCCGGGCGAAGTAGGCCTCCGACACCGCGGTCGACCCGCTGGAGGCCTCGATCAGCACGGTGTCCGGGCCGATCTGGCCATTGACCAGCCCGTATAGGAAGAGCGAGCGGGCCAGGCGGTGTTTGAGCGAACCGGTGGGGTGCACCGATTCGTCCTTCAGGTACAGGTCGACGCCCCACTCCGCGGGCAGCGGGAATACGTGCAGGTGGGTGTCCGCGCTGCGGTTGGCGTCGGCCTCGATGATCCGGACCGCTTCCCGCACCCAGGCGCGGCTGTGCGTGCGGGTCATGCGGCGCCCTCGTCGTTGCCCGCGAGGTCGCCCCGCAGCTGAGCCCGCAGCTGCGCACGGGCACGGGCACGGTTCTCGTTGCGCTTGGCGAGCCCGGCGGTCACCCGCTGGTTGAGCCGGCGGAAGAGCAGCAGGCCAAGCGGAAGGCCCACGACCAGGCCGATCAGCAGGGCGACCAGCACCGGCACCCCGGCCAGCGACAGCACCCCGGCGACCACCGCCACGAGCGCGAACCGCGCGATCAGGTACAGCGTCAGGTCGCGGGGCAGGTGGTCCGGCGTATCACTCACATCGAAGCAGGCTACGCCCCGCCGGTGAGATCCTCGTGCAGCCCCGCGTTGTTCGGGCGGCTCTCGAACCGGGTGGAAAGCACCACCGTGGTGTTGGTCCGGCCGACTCCCGGGATCCGCCGCAGCCTGCCGAGGCTCAGTTCCAGGTCGTCGACGGTGGCCACCCGCACCTTGACCACGAACGCCTCGTCGCCGGCGACCGCGTAGCAGCTCTCCACCTCCGGCAGCTCGCCGAGCGCGGCGGCCACGTCGTCCTCGGTCGCGGTGTCCGTGGGGTGGATGCCGACCAGCGCGGTGACACCGAGCCCGACCGCGTTGGGATCGACCGTCGCGTGGTAGCCGGTGATCACCCCCGCGGCCTCCAGCTTGCCGACGCGCTCGTGCACGGACGAGGCGGAAAGCCCCACGGACCGGCCGAGGTCGGCGTACGTGGCCCGCCCGTTGACCCGCAGCGCCGCGATGATTTTCCGGTCCAGCTGATCCACCGGATCATTATGCGCACCGCCGCCGGCACCCTTCCGGGGCGGTCCGGATGTCTCCTGCGTCACAGCTTTGCGTAAAGCCCGTGTGGGCTCACACCGGCCTTGGCGACCCCTCATACCCCACCGAACCGGAAGCGACACGGAAAACACCTGGTCAGCCGGGCTGCTGTCCGGACGGCACGAGCCGCCGACCGGGTCGAGGTTATGTCCCTTTTGCACTTTAAGGGCTCTTTACTCAAGGACAACCGTTCGAGTACCCGACGGGTGAAGTGCCACGATTGCCGAGTTGACATCCCGGCGCGACGGGCGAAACCGCCCGCTGCCTCCGGTATAGCAGGTAGGTCGTTAAGGAGGCGGAAAATGACCGCGACCATGAGCGGACGGCTGCTCACCCCGGGCGAGGTGGCCGCACTGTTCCGGGTGGACCCGAAGACAGTCACCCGGTGGGCCACCGCGGGCCGCATCGGCTCGATCCGGACCCCGGGCGGGCACCGCCGGTTCCGCGAGTCCGAGGTGAACGAACTGCTCGCCGAACTCACCACGGACGCGAGCGAACCGGCCCGCAAGATCTGATCCAGGTCCGCGGCGAAGGGTCGTGACTGCCAAGGGGCGCCCCCGGCACCGCTTGCCGGCCACGACCCTTCGCTCGTCTCCGGGCCGTAACGGCACCACCGGGGTTTTGGAGCTAACCTGGGGTGCCGGCACGACGGAAGGACCCGGGCATGATTGCACTCCTCGCAGCCGTGGGCGCGATCACCATCGTCGTTCTGCTGTGGCGGGTGCTGGGCGCCGAGCGCATCCGGGTACCCCAGCGCCGCCCCCCACTGGCCCCGGACGACGACCCGGACTTCCTGCGCAAGCTCTCCGAACAGCAACGCGACCGGGGGCCGGACGAGGAATCCTGACGGCCCGGGTTGTTCAGGCGCCGGCTTTGAGTGTGGTCACCGCGGCTTCGGCGACCTTGGTGACCAGCGCGCAGGGATCGTTGTAGTGCGGCGAACTCTGGCGGAGAAGTGACGAAACCGTGAAGACCTCGTCATTCGTGACACCGACGGCGATCTGACATCCGCCGGTCTTGCGGTCGTCATGGACAGCGGAAAATGCGGCCGGGTAACCGGCAACCTCGGGCGCTGCCTCAAAGTAGCCAGCACCGGCATTGACGCTGTTCTCGTAGGTAGTTGCCAGTCCTCCTTGCCTGGGCAGGAAGCCGACACTAATACCACTGTTATCCCTGTCGTTCCATGTGCACAGGGGTGCGACAGTGCCACCGGCTTCCCTCTTGCGCACGGCTCCGAACACCCCGCCGGCCTGCGCTTCCGTGAGGACGGAGCAGGGATCTTGTTCATACTTGGTGGCATCTAGCGGGTTGGACACCTGCGGAACCTTGGGTCCGGTACTGGAGGGCGACGCCGGTGCACCCCCCGAACTCGCCGGACCAGGCGATCCAGGAGAGACGGAGCATGCCGTTGCGACGAGTAACAAGAGGCCCGTAGTCGCCGTCCGTATGGTGCTTTTGGTCACAGAGTCATCCTTGCCTGCCCAGCCTGCCGACATTCATCTGATCCTGCTGTTCGTATTTGGCAATAGCCTGTTTCAGCCGATCCGCGTAACCCTGCGCATATGCCTGTTGCTGAGTAAGACTGCCAATGTAGGCGTCGGCATGGCGGTCAGCAGCCTGCTTCTGAATCGTACTTCCCGGATCTGCGGCCGGCTGCGAAATATTCCGCATTTGCTGCGCAGTAGGGATCATATCGGCCAGCTTGTCCGCGATCCCCTGCCAGTCCGGCAACAGTGATTTCATCGCGTCGACGTCCATCACGAACCGGCCGCCCGCCGCGGCGGCATTGACCTTCGCGTCCTCGGCAGCGCGCTCTTGATAAATGCGCGCGCCGGTCGAGTTCATCGCCTCGTTGTACTGCTTGTCCTGCCGGTCTCGCTCGGCCTGCTCTTCCGGGCCGAGGTACCCGGCACGTCCGTTGGCCCGCTGATCCCCCGACGAGTGGCCCGACTGATCGTTGCCCACAATAACGCTCCCCTTCGCTTCGTGTTGCCGGCAGCGTTGTCTGCACCTGCCGACGTTCCGAGCGAGGGTAGCCGACCAAGATCCACAACGTGGGCGAATCACGGAACTCAGCGGTACTGCTGCCCGCCGAACCCGTCCGCGACCGTGGCGGCCAGTTCCAGCAGGGCCAGCCGGGTGACCGGGGCCAGCCGTTCCAGTTCGATCTCCGCGCCTTCCTCCAGGTGCGGGTCGAACGGGATGCGGCAGACCGCGCGCACCTTGGCCCCGAAGTGTGCGGACAGCTTGTCCAGGTCGACCGAGCTCCCCTTCGGGCGCACCGAGTTGATCACGACCACGGAGCGCTTCACCAGGTCGCCGTAGCCGTGCGCTTCCAGCCAGTCCAGCGTGGCCGAGGCGCTGCGGGCGCCGTCGACCGAGCCGGAGGAGACGACCACGAGCGAATCGGCGACGTCGAGGACGCCCTTCATCGCCGAGTGCATCAAGCCGGTGCCGCAGTCGGTGAGCACGATGTTGTAGAAGTGCTCCAGCAGGTTCACCGTGCGCCGGTAGTCGGTCTCCGAGAACGCCTCGGACACCGCGGGATCCTGTTCGCTGGCGAGGATTTCCAACCGGCTCGCGCCTTGCGAGGTGTACGAGCGCACGTCGCTGTAGCGCGTGATCTTGTCCGCGTCGCGCAGCAGGTGCCGCACGGTCGCGGTGGTCTCGATGGCGATCTTCTGCGAAAGGGTGCCGCGGTCCGGGTTCGCGTCCACGGCCACCACTCGATCACCACGCAGCGAGGCGAACGTGGAACCGAGCGTGGTCGTGGTGGTGGTCTTGCCCACGCCGCCCTTCAGCGACAGCATCGCGATCTTGTAGCACCCGCGCAAGGGCTGGTTGACCCGCGCGATCAGCTCCCTGCGACGGGTGTCCGCCGGGCTTTCGCCGGGGTTGACCAGCTTGCCCGAGCCCCGGTACACCGCCTTGCGCCAGCCGGACTGCGGTGCGCGCTTCTGCTGCTTGACCAGGTGCGCGGTGGACAGCTCGTCCGGCCCGGACGAGCCCGGCTGCGGCAACCCCTGCAGCGGGTTCGGCGCGGTCCCGGGCGGCGACTGCTGGTAGCCCGGCGGATAGCCCGGCTCCGGCTGCAACGGCGGCAGGTTCTGGTCGTAGCCCTGCGGCGGATACCCGCCCGGCTGGGGATAGCCGTGCGGCTGTGGCAGGGCAGGCTGACCCGGCGGCGCGGCGTACGGATCCGGCTGGACGACCTGTGTCGGCTGCGCGTCGTACGGGCCGGTGCCCGGGTGTGGTGCGGAGTCGGTGCGTTCTTCGGAGAACAGCTCGGCTGCCGGTACCTGGGCCGGTTCGGGCTGCGGTCCCCCGGCAGCCTCTTCACTGGGTCCGGTCACCGTGTCAACCTCCCGTGTCCTTCGCTGTCGAGTACCCCTGCCGACGAAGGTAGTCGCAAATGCCGGGCAGGATCCTGCGGACCCTCCGCTAATTCACTCCGGCATAGGAGTGCAGGCCTGCAGTAACCAGGTTGACGAAGAACAGGTTGAAGATCGTCACCGCGAAACCGACGACGTTGATCACCGCCGCACGGGTGCCACGCCAGCCCGCTGTGGCACGAGAGTGCAGGTAGGCGGCGTAGACCACCCACGCGATGAAGGCCACCGTCTCCTTCGGATCCCAGCCCCAGAACCGGCCCCACGCCGCCTCCGCCCACACCGCGCCGCACAGCACACCGAAGGTGAAGATCGGGAACGCGACGATCGTCGCCCGGTAGGCGATCCGGTCCAGCACCTGGGCGGCCGGTAGCTTCGGGCCGAACTTCGCGAACCGCGCGGTGTCCTTGTCGTGCGCGGTGCGGAACAGGTACAGCACGCTCGCCACGCCCGGGACCAGGAAAACACCGGAACCGATGATCGCCGCGGACACGTGGATGTAGAGCCAGTAGGACTGCAGCGCGGGCACCACCGGCGCGGCCACGGTGTAGAGCATCGTGCCGTTGATGAACATCAGGATGACGACGGGCGTCAGGAAGAAGCCGGTGAGGTGGCGCACCGGGAACTTCTTGATCACGATCAGCCACGCGACCACCGCGATGAAGGTGACCGCCATGCCGTACTCGTACATGTTGCCCCACGGCGCGCGGTGCACCGCGAGACCACGCAGCACGATCGCGGTCAGCTGCAGGATCGCGCCGAGCACGAGCAGCGCCGCGCCCATCCGGCCGATCCGCTCCGGGCGGCCGACCTGCGGCAGCGGCTCGGGCTTCGCCGGGACGTCCGCGTCCTCCAGTTCGGTGTCCGGCCCGCCCGCGCCGACGAGCACCTTCTGCCGGCTGCGCTCGGCGGCCAGCCGGCCCTTCGCCCCGAAGGCCTGCTCGAACAGCGAGAAGAGCAACGCCACCACGTAGATCGCCACCGTGGTGGTGTAGAGCCAATCGCTGTACTGCGAGAAGGTCTCGTTGATCTCCATCAGCTGCCTTTCCGGCCGGTGACCAGCCGTTCACTGATTCGCTGGAACTCTTCTCCATACCCGGCTTGATCCGTGCGCGCCAGCCCGGCGACCTCGATGACGGTACCCGCGTGGCCCTCGTCACCCTGGCGCACCCGCACCCACACCCGGCGCCGCTTGACCAGCAGGGACGCCCCGAGCCCGGCGAACATCACGATCGCGAAGCCCAGCACGTACCCCTGCGTCGGGTCGTGCGAGATCTGCAGGTTGACCCACTTGTTGACGCCGTCGAAGCGGATGCGCGTGCCGTCGTCGAGCTTCAGCTCCTGCCCGACCGCGAGGTTCTGCCGCGCGACCCGCTTGAGCCGGCCGTCCTCGATCCGGGACTTGTCCACCTCGAACACCGACTGCCCACGGCCGGCGTCCAGCCCGAGGTCACCGCGCAGCACATCGACCGCGACCATCGGGTTGTCCAGCTCCGGAGCGGTGGAGGTGAGCACTCCGCCGTGCACGAACGAAGTCGGCGCGAGCAGTCCGGTGATCGCGAGCTGCTGGGTACGCCGCTTGATCTCGTCCGTAACGCCCGGCGGGTCGAACTTGGTCGCACCGTCGGACAGCATGGTGGCCTGGTTGCTGAAGCGCCACTGGGTGTTCTGGGTGCGCTGCTGTCCATTCGGGAAGGTCACCGTGAACTGCGGCGAGTAGCCGTTGCCCAGGAGGTAGACGCGGTCACCGGCGGTACGCAGCGGTTCGTTGACTTCGAGGTTGTACGGCTGCCAGGCACCGGTCTGCAGGTCTCCGCCGGACTGGTACTGGATGTTCGAGTGGTAGTAGTCCGCCTGGCCGCTGGGAGCGTAGCGCGCGGTGAAGTCGTTCACCTTCACGCAGAACGGGTTCAGCTGCGTGCCGTCGACGGTCAGGCCGGCTTCGAACGAGTCGTAGTTGTAGATGCCGGAGTTGCAGAACTGGCCGCCGTTGGCCTGCACGATGACCTGGCCCTCGTAGCTGTAGAGCTTGCCGAGGGCGAAGAAGATGATCAGGCCGAGCATGCCGAAGTGGAACAGCAGGTTGCCGGTTTCGCGGAGGTAGCCGCGCTCGGCGGAGATGCTGAACCCGCCGTCTCCTTCTTCGCGCTCGATCTTCCGCCAGCCGGACAGCTGCTTACGCACGTCTTCGCGTATCGTCTCCGGCGTACGCGACGTACGCGCGATCCGGTGGTGCGGCATCCGTGCGAGGTTGCGCGGAGTCAGCACCGGCCGCGCGCGCATTTGCTGGACGTACTCGAAGCTGCGCGGGGCGAGACAGCCGATGAGCGAGATCATCAGCAGGATGTACGTCGCGGAGAACCAGACGCTGGAGTAGACGTCGTAGAACTCCAGCTTGTCGAGCAGCGTGCCCCACCAGCCGTGCGCGGAGATGTACTCGTCGACCTTGCTGACGTTGAGCCGACGCTGTGGCAGGAGGGCGCCGGGCAGCGCGGCGAGCGCGAGCAGGAACAGCAGCACCAGCGCGGTGCGCATCGAGGTGAGCCCACGCCACGTGTTGCGCAGCAGCGCGAGCGCTTGCGTGAAGCGCGTCTGTCGGTACGGACGCTGAGGGTTCGTTGGGGGCGCTTCGGTGGTGGTCACAGCGGCAGCTCTAGGTCGGAGGCGAAGGAGTTGCGCAGCCAGCCCATGACGTCTCCCCACAATCCGGTGACCAGCAGGACACCGACGATCAGCAACAGCACACCGCCGACCAGCTGTACGCGACGGCCGTTGCGGCGAAGCCAATCCGTGGCGCGTACGGCCCAGCGAGCGCCGAGGGCGAGCAGCAGGAACGGCACGCCGAGGCCGAGGCAGTAGACGAGCACGAGTACGTACCCGCGCACTGCGGCCCCACCGGTCGCACTCGCGAGGCTGGTCACTGCGGACAGCGTCGGCCCGATGCACGGCGTCCAGCCGAGCCCGAACACCGCGCCGAGCACCGGCGCGCCCCAGAGCCCACCGCCGGGTACACGGTGTGAGCGGAACTCGCGCTGCAGTCCGGGAATCCAGCCGAGGAAGACCAGCGCCATCGCGATGGTCAGTACGCCACCGATGCGTTGCAGGAGGTCTTGGTTGACCAGCAAGGTGTCTGCGAGCCAGACGAGCGTGCCCAGCGTCGCCACGAACACCACGGTGAACCCAAGCACGAACAGGCCCGCCGCGCCCAGCACGGCGTAACGGCCCTTCTTGCGGTCCTCGCCGTCCCGTACCGCCGGGGCATCGGCGCCCACGAGCGCGGCGAGGTAGGCCAGGTAGCCCGGCACCAGCGGCACCACACAGGGCGAGGCGAACGAGATCGCCCCGGCCACCAGCGCCACACCCGCAGCGAGCAGCAGCGGTCCGGAGACCGCTAGCTCGGAGACGGAGTTCACGCACCTGAGAGTAGGCAGTGAGCTGGGCGTAAGACCGGCGGGGCCGCTTCACAGGACGTACGCCACTCCCACGTCGGGACCTTCGTCCCGGCTGGGTGTTCACGGCTGGGACGCCGCGCTACTTCTCCGCCACCAGCTTCTGCACGAGCGGAATCAGGTCCGAGGAGGCCACCGTGCGCAGGAACACCGCGGCCACCCGGTGCTGGTTGTCCAGCACGATGGTGGACGGGATGATGTTGCGCGGGTACCCGGTCAGCTGCAGCAGCACGCGGCCGGACGGATCCCAGATCGACGGGTAGGTCAGCCCGCGGTCCCGCACGAAGTCCTGTGCCACGTCGCGGGCCGGGTCGCGGACGTCCAGCCCGATCAGCTTCGCCCCGATCGGCTGGATCTCGTTGCTGGTCTTCTCCAGCTCCGGGGACTCCGAACGGCACGGCCCGCACCACTGGCCCCACAGGTTGAGCACGATCGGCTTACCGGGGAAATCGGCCAGCGACAGCTGCTTGCCGTTGTTCATCAGGTCGTCCCCGGACATCACGGGCGCCTTCTGCCGCTTGTCCACGGGGTAGCTGATGTCGAGCTGCCCACCCGGCGAAACGAAGGTGAAGGTACCGCCCGAGACCACGGCGTCCTTGCCGGTGGAGCAGCCGGCGACGGCCAGCGTGGCCGCCAGCAGCACCCCGAGCACCCGCCGCTTCACGCGCCGGTCACTTTCGGATCGGTCGTGCCTGCGGGCTCGCTGTAGACGATCTCCACCAGGGCTTCGCCGTCGAACACCAGGCTGGTGAGCGAAGCGAGCGAGCACTGGCGGCGGCGCGGGTCGTGCCATAGACGCTCGCCCTCCAGGAAGCGCCGCAGCGTCCAGATCGGCAGCTGATGGGACACGCACAGCGCTTCGCGGCCTTCGGCCTTCTCCCGCGCACGGTGGACCGCGCCGACCATGCGGTGCGCGATCTCCAGGTACGGCTCGCCCCAGGACGGCCGGAACGGGTTGACCAGGTGCGGCCATGCCTTCGGCTGTCGGAGAGCGCCGTCACCGACAGCCACGCGCTGGCCCTCGAAGACGTTCGCCGCTTCGATCAGCCCGTCGTCGGTGGCGATGTCGAGACGGTGTCCCGCAGCGATCGGCGTCGCGGTCTCCTGCGCCCGCTGAAGCGGCGACGCGACCACGTACGCGAGGTCATGCCCCGCGACGGCCTCTGCCACCGTCAGCGCCTGCCGCTGCCCCCGCTCGGACAGCCGGAAGTTCGGCAACCGGCCGTACAGGATCTTGTCGGGGTTGTGCACTTCGCCGTGACGCAGCATGTGAACGACCGTGGTCACGACTGCACCGCCTGAGCCGCAGCGCGCGCAGCAGCCGGGAGCGCCGCATCGATGACGCCGAAGGCCTCGTCGTCCATTGCCGCGTTCACGAACCACGCCTCGTACGCGCTCGGTGGGCCGTACACGCCCGCGTCGAGTAGCGCGTGGAAGAACGGCGCGAACCGCCAGGTCTCCGTGGCCTGCGCTTCGGCGTAGTTGCGTACGGGAGTCTCGCTGAAGAAGACGCTCAGGAGGTTGCCCGCGTACTGCACGGTGTGCGCGACGCCCGCTTCGGTGAGCGACGCGGCGAAGAGATCGCCGAGACGCTTCGCGTTGGCGTCGAGCTTCGCATACACAGCGTCGTCGGCTATACGCAGCGTGGTGAGGCCTGCGGCCACCGCGACAGGGTTTCCGGACAGCGTGCCCGCCTGGTACACCGGGCCGCCAGGCGCCAGCTTGGCCATCACGTCGGCGCGGCCACCAAACGCCGCGGCGGGCAGGCCGCCGGACATCACCTTGCCGAAGGTGTACAGGTCACCGGCCACCTCTTCGAGGCCGAACCAGCCCGCGCGCGAGACGCGGAACCCGGTCATCACCTCGTCCACGATGAACAGCGCGCCGTGCTCGTGCGCGAGGTCGCGCAGCCCGGCGTTGAACCCGGGCTCCGGCGCGATCGCGCCCATGTTGCCCGCCGCCGCCTCGGTGATCACCGCGGCGATCTGACCTTCGTTCTCCACAAAGGACTGCCGGACCGCGGCGAGGTCGTTGTACGGCAGCACGATCGTGTCCGCCGCCTGTGCCCCGGTGACCCCGGGCGAGGTGGGCAGCCCGAGCGTGGCGACGCCGGAGCCCGCCTGGGCGAGCAGCGCGTCCACGTGCCCGTGGTAGCAGCCGGCGAACTTCACGATCTTCGGCCGCTCGGTGAAGCCTCGGGCCAGCCGGATCGCGCTCATCGTGGCCTCGGTGCCCGAGTTGACCAGCCGGACCTGCTCGACCGGGGCGACCCGGCCGATGATCTCCTCGGCCAGCTCGACCTCGCCGATCGTCGGGGTGCCGAAGGAGAGCCCGCCGGTCGCGGCCTCCCGGGCGGCGGCGACCACCTGCGGATGCGCGTGCCCGAGGATCATCGGCCCCCAGGAGGAGACCAGGTCGACGTAGCGGTTGCCGTCCGCGTCCCACAGGTGCGGGCCGTCGCCGCGGACCATGAACCGGGGCGTGCCGCCGACCGAGTTGAATGCCCGCACCGGCGAGTTCACCCCGCCGGGGACGGCTGCCTTCGCCCGTTCGAACCAACGCTTGGACTGCTCGGTGCCAGTGCTCACCTGCCCAGTCTTGCAAATCCGCCGGAGCCGCCCCGCCCGGCCGCGTGCAGTCACGGCGAACCACCGGGCCAGGCGGTATTTTGACAGGTAACGCCGAGCGGAACAGGAGGAGATGTGACGGCGCCCACTCAGCAGCGCAACCCGTGGGTCATGCTCGCATTGTTCCTCGGCCTGGTCTCCGTGGTCGCGCTGGTCGGCTCGCTCTCGACGATGGCCACGCCGGATGTCTACAGCCAGTTCGAGGCCCCGTCCTGGGCGCTGCGGGGCGCCTGGTTCGGTCCGCTGTGGACAGTGTCGTACGTGGTCCTCGCGCTGGCCGGCTGGGCGTACTGGCGTACCGACGGGGAGACCCAGGGCTTCGCGCTCTACGGCATCGGCCTGCTGTTCAACTTGCTCTGGGCGCCGCTGTTCTTCGCCGGCGGTTCGGTCCGGCTCGCCTGCGTGGACATCGTGCTTCTCGACTTCTTCGTGATCATGACGGTCGGCCTGTTCTGCCGCCGATCCCGCACCGCCGCACTGTTGCTGCTGCTCTACTTCGGCTGGCTCTGCTACACGACCGCCCTCAACATCGCGATCATCGCCCTCAACGACATCACCTGACGCCACGAACGTCGCGGCTCCCCCCCCCCAAGCCGAGTCTGTGAACGGACCCTTCACAGACTCAGAGTCCGTGAAGGGTCCCTTCACGGACCTCTACACCGACTTTGCCGGAACCCTGGCCCCAGAGGCTGTGAAGGTGGCCTTCACAGCCCGCCTCAGCGCGCAGGCTGCTGCACGATCGACTGGGCGGTCACCGACCCGTCGGTTCCGGTCCGGCCCTGCACCGTGACCGTCGCGCCGGGCTTGAGGTCGGCGAGTTTGCCCGGCTGGGTCAGGCCGACCGTCGTGGAGTCCGAAGTGGACACCTTGACTTCCTCGCCCTGCACGGTCTTCAGCGTGACCGTGCTGCCGTCGACCTTTTCCACCGTGCCCGCGGTGCCCCGGCCACCGGCACCGCGGAAGCCGCCTGCCTGCCCGCCGGCCGGCTGGCCCGAGGACTGTGCCGCGCGTCCGGTGCCGGAGCCCGAACCGGTGCCGCTCGACGAGCCGAATGCCGAGTGCGTCCAGGCGCCGGCGCCGAACGCCACCGCGAGCACGAGTACCGCGGCGAGCACGAGCGTCGGCTTGCCGAACGGGCGAGCGACGCGTCGCAGCTCCGTACCGAGGTCGGCGTCGACCGCGGGGGTGGCCACCAGATCCTCGGGCACCGGCGGGAGTTCCGTAGTGGGATCGTCCGGAGTGGACGGTTCCGGTGGAGCGGATGTGGACATTGGCGGGAACTCCTATTCGTGCCGGAGAGCGTCGATCGGCCGCAGCCGCGAAGCCCGGTTCGCCGGGAAACTGCCGAAGAAAAGCCCGATCAGCGCGGACACCGCGAAGGCGAGCACGATCGAGGAGGGCACCACCACCGGCTGGATGCCGGCGAAGCCGAACCTGCTGCCCAGCAGTCCGATCAGGACACCCAGCAGGCCACCGAAGAGACTCAGGATGGTCGCCTCGGCGAGGAACTGGCCGAGGATCGCCGAGCGGGGCGCGCCGATCGCCTTGCGGATCCCGATCTCGCGAATCCGCTCGGTGACCGTGACCAGCATGATGTTCGTGACCCCGATCCCGCCGACCAGCAACGAGATCGCGGCCACCGCGCCGAGCAGCACGGTGAACGTGCTCACCGCCGAAGTGCGCGTCGCGAGCAGCTGCGCGGAGTTCTGGACCTGGTAGTCCGGGGTGGCCCCGGCCCGGATGCCGTGCCGCGCGTTCAGGATCGCGGTCACCTCGGCCTGTGCCAGGGAAACCGAGTCCGCCGAATTCGCCTGCACCGCGATCTGGCTCAGCGCGCCGTACCCGGCGAGCGAGTTCTGCACCGAGCTGATCGGCGCGATCGCCACGTCGTCCGCGTTCTGCAAGCCGGTACTGCCCTTCGTCTGCAGCACCCCGATCACGGTGAACTGGATGCTGTCGAGCAGTACGTTCTTCCCCACCGGTTCACTCGCACCGAAGATCGACTGCGCGGTGGTCGGGCCGAGCACCACGACCTTGCGCGCCTGCGTGACGTCTTCGGCGGTGAACAGCGCACCGTCGGCGACCTGCCGGTTCGTGGTGGTGAAGTAGCCCGGTTCGGTGCCGATCACGCTCGACACGTCGTAGGACGTCTGCCCGTAGGCCGCGGTGGCGGTGGTGCTGACGACCGGGGAGGACGCCCGCACGTCCGGCGCGCCGACCGGATCGGCCAGCGCGTGCGCGTCCTGCACGGTCAGCGGCCGCGTAGTGGCGCCCTGCGCGCCGCCCCGCACCGGGGACACGTTCACCACGTCCGTGCCGAGGCCCTGGATGCTCGCGGTGATCGCGGCCGAGGCCCCGTTCCCCACGGCTACCAGCAGGATCACCGAGGCGACGCCGATTGTGATGCCGAGCGTGGTCAGCACCGAACGCAGCTTGTTCGCGGTGAGCCCACGCACCGCGAACCGGAGGATCTCCGCCAGGTTCACGCGACCACGCCCCTCGTCCGGGTGACCTCGTCCGCCACGATCAGGCCGTCGCTGACCCGCACCACCCGGTGCGCGTGTGCGGCGACCTCGTCCTCGTGCGTGATCACCACGACCGTGCGGCCGAGCGCGTTGAGCCGGTCGAACACGCCGAGCACGTCCTCGGTACTGGCCCGGTCCAGGTTCCCGGTCGGCTCGTCGGCCAGCAGCAGGGCCGGCCCGGTGACCAGCGCGCGGGCCACCGCGACCCGCTGCTGCTGCCCGCCGGACAGCTCGCTCGGCAGGTGCTTCGCGCGATCGGACAGGCCGACCATCTCCAGCGCGGCCACTGCCCGGCGCCGCCGGTCCGCTCTGCGCAGTCCACTGTAGATCAATGGAAGCTCTACATTGGACAGAGCACTGGTCCGCGGCACCAGGTTGAAGGACTGGAAGATGAACCCGATCTTGCGGTTGCGCAGCAAGGAGAGCTGGCGTTCGTTGAGTTCACCGACCGGCATCCCGTCGAGCAGATACCGGCCCGAACTCGGCACGTCGAGGCAACCGAGCAGATTGAGCAATGTGGACTTGCCGGACCCGGAAGCACCCATGATGGCCACGTACTCCCCCGGCTGTACCACCAGCTCCACCCCGCGCAGAGCGTGCACCGCGGTTTCTCCGCTGCCATAAGTCTTGCGTAGCCCGGAAACCGCGATCACCGGCTTCATCCGCGTCCCCTGCCGCCGCCGAGTCCGCCCTGCTGAGCACCGGTGAAGCCGCCCTGGCCGCCGCCGAAACCACCGAGGCCACCGCTACGCTGACCGCTGGTGCCGCTCGTCGCCGACGGGGAGGCCGCAGTCATCACCACACTGTCCCCTTCGGACAGACCGGACTTGATCTCCACCGTCGCCTCACCGCGAACGCCGATCTCGACCTGACGCGGGACGGTATTTCCGTTCTGTTGCACCGTGACCGTGCTGGTCGTCCCGGTCGTCTGCACTGCCGCGGCGGGCACGCTCAGCACGTTGTCGGCCTCGGCGACGGTGACCACCACACTCGCCGACTGCCCGGGCCGCAACCCGGACGGCGGGTTCGTCAAGGTCAGCTGCGCACCGTAGGAGACGACGCTGCCGCTCGTGGTCGGGGTCAGGTCGACCTTCGAAACACTCGCCTGAATCGGCTTGTCCGGCAACGCGTTGAGGGTCACCGTGGACTGCTGCCCCGCCTTCACCTTGCTCACGTCGATTTCCGCGATCGAAGTGTTCACGAGCAGGCTGTTCATATCGGTGATCTCGATGAACCCGCTGCTGCCCGAAGAAGACGACGACTGTTGCTGCCCACTACCGGATTGCGCACCCGATCCGGACGATGTGGACGATTGCGTGCTGCTGCTCGAACCGGAACCACCACTCGACCCGCTGCTCGACTGCTGGCCGACAGAACCGTTCACCGCGGTCACCGTGCCCGCGCCCGGCGCGGTGAGCACCGTCGCGTCGAGTGCCGCCTGCGCGTTGTCCACGTCCAGCTGGGCTTGGTCCACTTTGGCCTGAAGCGAGGCCGTGGTGTCCTGCGCCTGGGCTCCGGTCTGCCCGGAAGTACTGGAAGTACCGCTGGTGTCCAGATTGTCTTCGGCGACCGTGAGATTCGCTTTGGCCACTTGAAGTTGCTTCGCCGCCTGGGTGGAATCGATGGTGGCGAGTTTCTGCCCGGCACTCACCACATCGCCGACTTTCACGTCGATCGCGGTGACCTTGCCGGCGCTGGTGAAGTTCGCCGCGCCGGTGTACCCGCTGGCCACGGTACCGGCCGCGGAAACGGTCTCGGTCACGGTGGCGCGCCGGACCGGAGTGGTCCGGGTCTGCGCTTGCGCCGTATCGGCGGAGGGTGAAAATGCTTGGTAAATCCCGAAAGCCGCGCCGCCTAGCAGCACGACGAGCACTCCGTTGAGGACCCAGGTCCGGGTGCGCAGCCGCGTCATGCGGGCAACACTGCTGGCCCTGCTTAGCAGTCAGCTGTCGGTTGCCTGT
The DNA here is from genome assembly GCF_003600245.1 of Amycolatopsis panacis. NCBI lineage: Bacteria > Bacillati > Actinomycetota > Actinomycetes > Pseudonocardiales > Pseudonocardiaceae > Amycolatopsis > Amycolatopsis panacis. The sequence goes on along the minus strand of NZ_QZFV01000089.1, from coordinate 31,591 downwards.
GCGACAGCTGTGTATCCGCCATGGTGCCTGGCGGGCTTCAGCTTTCCTTCTTACGGTGGCGCGCACGCACCGCGAGCAGCAACTGACGGATCGCGTCCACCACGAGCACCGCGGCGAGCGTGCCGAGCCCGAGCGCCCCGGCGAGGTACCCGCCGAAGTACCGCTGCGAATCGAGCGTCACCCCGTCCGGCGCCGTGATCCACACGTCGATGTGGCCGGCCGCCCACAGCAGGAACGCCAGCCACACGACGATCCCGGCCACCACGATCTCGCCGAGCGCGACGAAGGCCCGCCACGGCTGGTTGAGCCGCGAGGGCGGCTCGGCTTCCTCCGGCGGCCACAGTCCGGCGCCGGTCGGCTGGGGAAGGTCGATCACGGGGTCCACCTTTTCAGGTTCGCCGTCGCCCCGCTTCCCTCTCCCGGGTTCAGTTGTCATCTTCGTTTCCCTCGAACCGGTCCGACCGGCGGTTGTCCGCGACGAGCTCAGCCAGCGCCGCGCGCAGCGACTCGACATCCCGAGCCCACGCGAGCACCACCGTGCCGTCGTCGAGCTTCACCGGCAGCTCATCGTATTTGCGTGGTACCGCCCAGCCACCGCCGAGCACTTTCGCCCCCACCGGGGCGCCGACGTCGGCCACCTCCGCGATCCGCGCCACGGGCAGATGTTCCCGGCCTTGACGCAGCCCCTGCGTGGTGACCGCCAGCGACAGGAACCGGCGGCGGGCAAACACCCAGGGCAGCGTGAGCGCGGCCAGCGCGAAGCCGATCAGCACCCAGCCGATCACGTGTACCCGCCCGCCGGTGGCCAGTTCGGCGACCGCACCCAGCAGCGCGAACAGCGGCCCCCAGACGAGCGCCGTCCAGCGGACGCCTGGTTCGGCGTAGAGGGTGCGCCCCATTACAGCTTCTTGCCGGCCTTCGGGAAGTACTCCGCCACCTTCGGCAGGTACAACAGGATCAGCGCGATCACCAATGCCAGCGACGAGACCACCGAGAACACACTGCGCACCAGCCCGAGCTGGAACACCAGCCCGCCTGCGATGAGCAGGGCGACCACGGTGCGCGCGGACCGGGTGCCTTCTCTGGCCTTCCACGCGAACAACGACATCAGCGCACCGAAGCACAGTGCCCCGACGAACAACGCCCAGATGAGGGTGTCCGCGTTGGCCGCCACGTCCTCGGGGTCGAACTTCAGCCCGGACTCGGTGCCGTGCCGGATCGCGTCGTCGATCAGCTGCTGTTTGAACAGGATGGTGACGATCTGCCCGGCCAGCAGCACCACAGCGCCCACCAGGATGAGCACGAACGCGATCTGCACCTGGCTCGGCGGCTGCGCCTTCGCCACGGACTGCCCGGGTGACACCGGATCCGGCGCCCGGCCCCGCTTGCGCCGTTCGTCGTCGGTCAGCCCGCGGTCCCGGGGAGAAGGGGCACCGGTCACTCCGCCATCCGGCTCGTCGTTGTCGGCCACCGGAGAACCCTAGCCCCGGCTCAATCCAGCCAGGCCGCGGCCTCCGCGGCCCAGTAGCTCAGGATCAGGTCCGCACCGGCCCGGCGGATGGAGGTGAGCACCTCCAGGACGGTGCGCTCGCGATCCAGCCAGCCGTTCGCCGCGGCCGCCTCGACCATCGCGTATTCCCCGGAGATGTTGTACGCGGCCACCGGCACCGGCGAAAGGTCCGCCGCCGCCTTGATGATGTCCAAATAGGACAGTGCGGGCTTGACCATCACCATGTCCGCGCCCTCGGCCAGATCCAGCTCGATCTCACGCAACGCTTCCCGCCCGTTGCCCGGATCCTGCTGGTAGGTCTTGCGGTCGCCCTTGAGCTGCGAATCGACCGCTTCCCGGAACGGGCCGTAGAACGCGCTGGCGTACTTGGCCGAATACGCCAGAATCGCCTTGTCCAGATGCCCGACCTCGTCGAGCGCGCGGCGGATGACGCCGACCTGGCCGTCCATCATGCCGCTCGGCCCGAGCACGTGCGCGCCCGCTTCCGCCTGCGCGACCGCCATTTCCGCGTACAGGCGCAGGGTCGCGTCGTTGTCCACTTCGCCGTCCGCGTCGAGCACGCCGCAATGCCCGTGGTCGGTGAACTCGTCCAGGCAGGTGTCAGCCATCAACACCGTCGCGTCGCCGAGTTCACTGCGCAGATCGCGCAGGGCGACGTTGAGGATGCCGTTCTCGTCCACCGCGCCGGACCCCTCGGTGTCCCGGTGCGCCGGCACGCCGAACAGCATCAGCCCGCCGACCCCGGCGTTGACCGCCTCCACCGCCGCTTTCCGCAGCGTGTCCCGGGTGTGCTGAACCACCCCCGGCATACTGCTGATCGGCCGCGGCGCGGCCGTCCCTTCGGCCACGAACATGGGCAGAATCAGCTGACGCGGGCGCAGAGTCGTCTCGCCGACCAGCCTGCGCATCGCCGGCGTGGTACGGAGCCTGCGGGGTCGTTGCTCGGGGAACACGCCGACCACGGTACTCCGGCGCTCAGGCGATCTCCTCGGCGAGTGAGGTGGCCCGGGCCAAAGCTGTGAAGGGCACCTTCACGGACTCAGCGGCTGTGAAGGTGCCCTTCACAGGCTTCATCGTGGTTCAGGCTGGCTGGCCCAGAGCGGCACGCCTCGGCTCACCCAGTTCTGCACGTGCGGCATCCATGGCGTCCATGACCGCCTCGTGCGAAATCTTGCGTCGCGGCGCCGGAAGCGCATCGAGCCACGCATCCGTGGCCTGCCGCTGCAGCGCCTCGAACAGCGCGTGCTGCACAATCGCACTGACGTCGAGACCGGCGACCCTTACCCGTTCAGCCAGCTCGTTCGGCAGGTATACCTCGATCCTCGACATAGCCACACACTATGCACCAAGGCCCCTCTCCGAAATTCGGAGAGGGGCCTCGAAGACTCAGCTGCGCCGGGTCCGCTTCGCCTTGCGCGGCGGCGGCAGCGCGCCCTCGGCCCGCAGCCGGGCGGCGTGCTCGGCCAGCGCGTCGACCAGGTGCGGGACGTCGGCCTTCTCCGGCTGCACGTCCACCCGCAGGCCGAATTCCACGGCGGTCTCCGCGGTCTTCGGGCCGATGCACGCGACCAGGGTGCGGGCGTGCGGCTTGCCGGCGATGCCGACCAGGTTGCGGACGGTCGAGGACGAGGTGAAGCAGACCGCGTCGAACCCGCCGGTCTTGATCATCTCGCGGGTTTCCGCGGGCGGCGGCGCGGCCCGGACGGTGCGGTAGGCGGTCACGTCGTCGACCTCCCAGCCCCGGTCGACCAGCCCGGCCGAGAGCGTCTCGGTGGCGATGTCGGCCCGCGGCAGCAGCACCCGGTTGACCGGGTCCAGCACGTCGTCGTAGGGCGGGAACTCGGCCAGCAGGCCCTCGGACGACTGCTCGCCGTGGGGGACCAGCTCCGGGATGATGCCGAACGAGCGCACCTTCGCCGCGGTCGATTCGCCGACGCAGGCGATCTTCACGCCGGAGAACGCCCGCGCGTCGAGGCCGAACTCCTCGAACTTCTCCCACACCGCGCGGACCGCGTTGGTGGAGGTGAACACGATCCACTGGTAGCGGCCGTCGACCAGGCCCTTCACCGAGCGCTCCATCTGCGCCGGGCTGCGCGGCGGCTCGACCGAGATGGTCGGCACCTCGTGCGAGGTCGCGCCGTGCCCGCGCAGCCGGTCGGCCATCTCGCCGGCCTGCTCCTTGGTGCGCGGCACGAGCACCTTCCAGCCATACAGCGCGCGCGACTCCCACCAGGACAGCTTCGAACGCTGCCCGGCCGCCTGGCCGACGGTCACCACGAGCGGGCCGACCAGCTCGCCGGCGTCGTTGGCCACCGCGGCGAGCGTGGTGTCCAGCGTGCGCTGGGTGTTGATGGTGCCGTTGGCGGTCACCGCGACCGCGGTGGAGGGCGGCAGGCCCTTCTCGGTGAGCTGGCTGGCCGCCTCGGCCAGGTGCGCCGAGGTGGCGTGCAGCACGATCGGGCCGGGGGCCGCGGCCAGCGCGCCCCATTCGACCTCGCCGCGCACGTCCACCTCGGTGTGCGTGCCGCCCAGCGCGACACCCGCGTAGGCGGGCACCGCGGCACCCGGCGAAACGCCCGGGATCACGTCGAACACGGCGGAGGTGCGGGCGACCGCCTGCACCTCGGCCACCACGGCGGGGCTGGTCAGCGGGTCGCCGGAGACCAGGCGCAGCGCGAGCCGGCCTGCCTTGGCCTCGGCGGTCAGGTCCTTCGCGACGTCGGCGGGCTCGCCGACGGCGGGCCGGACCTCGGCGTCGGCCGCGGCGTAGGCGAGCACGCCGGCGGGCACGTCCGGGTCGGTCACCACGACCTCGGCCTTGGCCAGCAGCTCCTGGGCGCGGACGGTGAGCAGACCGGCGTCACCGGGGCCCGAGCCCACGAAAGCGACGCGCCCTGCGGTCTTGCGAGCGGGGGTCATCGTTGGTGTTCTTCTCCTCTGGGGCGGCCGGTACTCCGGCCGCGGATGTCGGGCAGGTCGTGCGGATCGATGACGCGGGGCGTCAGTGTGCGGGGCCGGACAGCGCGCCGGCCCCGAGGTCGAGCAGTTCGGCGGCCAGTGTCCGGCCGAGCTGCTCGGCTTCGCCGAGGTCGGCGATACCGGACGCGCGCACCATGTCGACCGCGCCGTTCTCGCCTTCCACGGCAGCGGTGCCGCGCAGCGAGATGCGTTCGAGCACCGCGCCCTCGGCGTCGAGGTCCTCGACGATCTCGGCGAGCGCCCCCACCGGGGCGCTGCACCCCGCCTCGAGCGCGGCCAGCAGGGCACGCTCGGCCGTCACCGCGACCCGCGTGCTTTCATCGTCCACAGTGGACGCGAGCAGGTGCTCGGTGTCCACGTCGGCGGCCCGGCACTCCAGCGCCAGCGCCCCCTGCGCGGGGGAAGGCAGCATCTGGATCGGGTCGAGGGTCTCGGTGATCACCCCGACCTGGCCGGTCCGGGCCAGTCCGGCACGCGCGAGCACCACGGCATCGAGCTCACCGTCGGTCACCTTGCGCATGCGGGTATCGATATTGCCCCGGATCGGCACGATTTCCAAACCGAGCCCCAGCGCACGCAGCTGCGCCATCCGCCGGGCCGCCCCAGTGCCGACCTTGGAACCGGGCGGCAGCTCACCGAGCGTGAGCCCGTCCCGGGCGATCAGCGCGTCCCGCGGGTCCTCGCGCGGGGGAACCGCGGCCAGCACGAGACCGGGTTCCGGCGCCGTGGGCAGATCCTTGTACGAATGCACTGCCACGTCGATCTCGTTGCGCAGCAAGGCTTCTCGCAACGCGGAGGTGAACACGCCGACGCCGATCTCGGAGATCGGGGCGCTGGAAAGATCGCCCGGTGTGGTCACGGTGACGATCTCGACCTCGGCGCCGGTGGCGCGCAGGGCGTCGGCGACGGTGCCGGTCTGGGCGAGGGCCAGCTTGCTGCCTCGCGTGCCGATGCGAATGACTCTGGTCACTTACGACTTCTTCTCGATTTCCGGGGATGGGGTCACCGCGGGTGCGGTGGGGCTCGCCACGGCCGCGGGGGCCTGCGGGTCGAGGCAGAACAACTCGCGCAGGGCGTTGGCGTAATCGGTGTCGGCCGTCTCCACGGCCAGCTGCTTGACGCGCACGGTCGGCGCGTGCAGCAGCTTGTCGACCACCCGGCGCACCGTGCGGCCGACCTCTTCCCGCACCTGGCTGTCCAGTTCCGGCAGCCGGTGGTCCAGGCGCAGCAGTTCACCGTCGACCACCTCGGCCGCGCGGCGGCGCAGCGCGGTGACGGTGGGCGTGACCTCGGCGCTGCGCTGCCCGGCGAGGTATTCGCGCACCTCGTCGAGCACGATGCCGTTGGCCTTGGCCGTCTGCCGCTCGGTGGTCGGCGCGCCGGCTTCGCGCATGCGGCGCTGGATCGTCTCCAGGTCGACCACGGTCACGCCGGCCAGCTCGCCGACCGCCACATCGACGTCCTTGGGCAGTCCCAGGTCGCACACGACCAGCGGACGCCCGCCGCGCGGCGGCACATGCTCGGCCAGGAACACCGCGTCCCGCGCACCGGTGCACGCCACCACCACGTCCGCTTCGGCCACCGCGCCGGCCAGCTCGGCCAGCGGCACGGACCGCGCGGGCACCCCCTGCTCGGTGACCTTCTCCGCGAGCCGGACCGCGTTCGCGCCGGTGCGGTTGGCCACGGTGATCCGGCCGATCCCGGCCTTGGCCAGCTGCGACGCGCCGAGCGCGCCCATCGACCCGGCCCCGACGATCAGCGCGTGCTTGCCGGCGAGCTCACCCGCCGCGTTCAGTGCTTCGGACACCACGGACGCGCCGAGCTGGTCGAGCCCGGTCTCGGAGTGCACGCGCTTGCCGACGCGCAGCGTGGTCTGGATCAGCTCGTGCAACGTGCGGCCGACCGTGCCGGCCTCGCGCGCGGTCGCGTACGCGGCCCGGACCTGGCCGAGGATCTGCGTCTCGCCGACCACCATCGAGTCGAGCCCGGAAGCGACCGCGAACAGATGCTCCACAGCGGCGCCCGCGTAGTGCACGTACAGGTTGTCGTACAGCTCGGCGGGCTCCATCCCGGCCTGATGGGCGAGCACCTCCGAGACGTCGTTGACCCCACCGTGGAAGGTCTCCACCACGGCGTAGACCTCGATACGGTTGCAGGTCGAGACGAGCATGGCCTCGCTGACGTGCTCCGCCTGCTGGAGTCCGTACAGCACTTTGAGCACGGCACCGGCGGGGACCGCGACCCGCTCCAGCGTCCCGAGGTCCGCACTGCGATGGGAGAGCCCGACCGCCAACACGCTCATTCAGCGCACCACCATTCCGAGACCGCCGTCCGTTCCGGCGCCGTTTCGTCCGTCACCCGTACCGCCATTGTCGGTCGGCAGGCCGGCGCCCGGTAACCCGGGATTACCCCGGTTCCGCGCGACCGCCTCGGCGTGATCGGCGCGACGAGCCACGTGAAAGGACAGGATCTGCAGCTCGACGGCCAAGTCGACCTTGCGGACCTCGACGTGCGCCGGTACCCGCAGCACCACCGGCGCGAAGTTCAGGACGCACTGGACGCCGCCTGTCACCAGCCTGTCGCACACCGACTGCGCAGCGGTAGGAGGTGTGGCGATGATCCCGACGGAAATCTGCCGTTCGGCACAAATGCGTGGAATTTCCTCAAGATGCGAGACGGGGATCCCACCGACCGGGATACCGATCAGATCGGGGTCGGTGTCGAAGAGCGCTTCGACCGGAAACCCGCGCCCCGGGAACCCGCCGTAGTTGGCCAGCGCGTGCCCGAGATTACCGATCCCGACCACGGCGACGCGATGCTGCCGGGTGAGCCCGAGGATACGTTCGATCTGGCTGACCAGAACCCGCACCTCGTAGCCGACCCCACGGGTGCCGTACGAGCCGAGGTAGGACAGGTCTTTGCGCAGCTTCGCCGAGTTGACCCCGGCGGAGGCGGAGAGTTCCTCGCTGGAGACGGTGGTCGCGCCCTGCTCCGCGAGCCCCGACAGCACCCGCAGATAGACGGCCAGGCGAGCAACCGCGGCCTCGGGAATCTGCTTCGCCCGGACCGCGGTGTCCTCGACCTCTGAGACGGCGGGGATCTCGGCGGTGGGCGCGTTGTCGGCGTCCGGGGTGACTCGGGCGGCTCTTTCGGGAGTGGCGGCCCGGGCGGTTCTGCGCCGGGGACTGTTCCCGGCAGCCCTTGGCGCGGCCGCACGACCGTCACCGGTCACCGCGGCGCCACCGTTCTCCTGCGCCGCAGCTCGCCGGTTACCCGTCTGCTCCGCGGGCGCTTGACGGGTACCCGCCCCTTCCGCACCGGCTCCGCGGCCACCCGCCGCTACCCCGCGGCCGTTGCCACCAGCCGCGCCACGACCGTTACCGGCCACTCGACCACCGGGACGACGGCGGACAGCCCGGGCTTCGTCACCGTCCGTGGCCCCAGGCTCGCCTGGGGGTGGAGTGACCGGCGGTTCGGCACCGCCGCGCCCACCCCGCTGTGTCCCCACGCTGGTCTCTCCTCGTCCGGCTGGCTCAGGTCCGCTCCCAGGCCACCCGGGTGGCGGGAAACCGACTCTTGACCCCACGGCTTGCGTCCGGTTTGATGCCGGGCTTCGCGGGGCCGACGGACCTACGGTAGTCCACTTGTGAACGCGGGCACAAAGTCACTGGTCACCGCCATGACCGGGGGCGCTTCAGCGGAGTGGCCGAGTCCGGCGTCCGGCGGCGCTGGTGGTCATGGGCGAGTGCTCACCACCGGCATGACTGCCAGCACATCAGGGGTCGCCGCAGGATGCGCGGCTCGACGCTGACACGCCTGGCCGAATGCGAGCCGGAACTGCCCGGCCGCTGTCGCTGCGGCTTGCTTGAAGGTTTCGGCCGCCATCGCCGCGTCTTGCACGCGTCCCGCGAACCTCACAGCCGGTTGCGACGAACCGGCGTTCGACCACCGCGAGGGGCACGGCCACAAGCCACCGTCGCCAAGACTCTCGCCAGCTGGGTCTCTGCGGAGTTGCTGCCCCAGCTCACACGTCCCTCGCGTCAGCCGGATGCTGATCAGCACATCGCCCCCGCGCGAAGGGCCATTCCAACCGCCTGCAGCAAGGCGCGAGCGGGGACCGCGAAGGGTCAACCGGCCCGACGGAGGCTCGCGCACTCGAAAGCCGCTTACGTCAATCTATCACCCGATCAGCCTAACTTAGGTGATCTTGTACCCTCGGATCGCTCCCGTCCTATAAGAGTGCATGTCTCACATTGTCGACCATGGCGGGGATAAGTATGGGAAAGACTCAAGTCGATCCGAAAGAAGTGTACAACTGTGGCAATTACTATTCGACTACCGTCAGCCAGAACTTCTACACCATCCGCATGACGGCTGAATTTGAGGGATGCAATCCCAGCGGGTTTGAAGCGCTCCTACTCGAGCCACTCGCGTTATTCCTCGACCAGGTAGCAAAGCCCGCAGTGGGAGAGGCATTCGAACTCGCACAGAAAAAGATGGTGAGCCTCGGCGATGGGTTGATTTCTGCTGCGAAAGCATACGGCTTGACCGATAAAGAAGCAGCCGACTCGGTGCAGCAGACCGGAGGTGGCCACATTGCCATATAGCAACACTCAAGAAATTGTGGGCGGAAAGATTGAAGTCGACAATACTCCGTTAGTAGAAAAACTAAAAGGAAACCATTGGGAGACGGCCGCGATCGATTGGGCGTGGCGGAACTTCTTCAGCGACAAAGGCGAAGGACTGTACGCCGCACTCGTCAACCCGGTTGCCGGCGATTTCAATCGAATAGCCGCAAATGCAAAGGCATGGAAGTACACCGCGGAATCATTCGACAAGATTCGCACGAATATAACCGACAACAAGGACAAGCTGCTATCATCCGGATGGGCCTCAGGAGCGGGAGCGAAAGCCTTCGACGAGCAGATTTCCCTGATCTGGTCGCCAGCGTTGAGCATCGCCTCAAAGAGCGCCGACTATCTGGCAAAAGGCTTCGACAAGCTATCCGAAGCCTCGGTTAAAGCTGCGGAAAAAGTTGTCGATCTCCTCGACAAGATCGTTTCCCTTATCGCAAAGCTATTCACAAAGTTCTGCCCGGGGGTTGGTCAGATTGCCGGGCTTATCGACTGGATCGCTAGCGGATTTCATGACTTTCCATACTGGTCTGACATCCAGAATATCGGACGACTAATCGACGCAATTTTTACGTTGCACAAGAAAATATCTGCCCTGGTGAACGCGGCGAAAGGATACGTCGCGGGAGCCAATCAGATTGTTGATGCCATTAAAGCGATACCCGAAGCCGGATCATTTGGCGATGCGACCAAGATTGCCTTTGAAACCAAGAAGGGAGTCACCCAGATGCAGTCAAAGAAGAAGGATATGGACAAAAAGGCCGGGGAAGTACACTCTCAACGAGAGAGGTTCAGTGCAATTCTTGATGGCGGCTAACCTGGCTCCAATTAGCCTAGACTGCCGCCAAAGAAATCAATTGAAATGGGACCGATGATCTATCCTTTACATCCCGACGACTGGATGACGCCCGAGATGACCCGAGCGGAGAACGATCTCATTGAGGCATCGTGGGAAGCTCAGCGCGAAGTCGAGCGCACTGACGACCTGATCGATGACATCAATAGTCAACTCGCCGATGTGACCGGCGAAGACATAGAAAACTTCAAGAAGGCAGTCCTCACTCCGCCATCGCCGCCAGAGTGGAACTCAGTTCGCACACATATCGATAACGGAGAATTCAGTTGGCGGGATCTGATCGAGGGCAAAGTCTCCACCCATCCCGACGTCATAGCAGCATATGAAGCCACTGCGGCCACACGGTTCGTCATCGGCGCGAACCATGGGTTAGAGTCACCCTCACCCAAGGAAGCCGCAGAACTCAAGGAGCAGCCCGTCACAGACGACGACTACTTCGAAGAACAGAACTTCTTCGACACCTGAAGAGCCCTATTACTTAAAGGAGAAGTTCAATGTTGAATTCCCGCAAAACTCTGCCAATTACGCTTGCCCTCATGGCACTTCCACTGACAGGCGTCTCCGCATGCGGCTCGGCCACAAGCGCACCAGCGAAGCAGTTGGGCTCGAAAACAGCATGTGACCTCATTACTGAACAGGATTTGAGCATCATCGTCGGCGGGACCGTCCCCAAACCCGAAGTATCCGGTCCACAATGTGTCTATCAGTCCGCGAATCAAGTGACCGCCACGCTCGGGCGTGGAATCGAGTCCGCGAAGGGCGGTTCGGATGTGACTGTCGCCGGCCAGAAGGCCACCGAGACCACTACCGCCGAGGGGCAGGCCTGCGTACTCAACGTACGACTTTCCGAAGAAGACGCGCAACAGCTCTTCTCGATCGCCCTGGTCTTCGGGCCGGACGCCGTCGCGAAATTTGGCAGCACCGCCTGCCCCATGACCGAAAAGTTGGCAGAAAAGATCGTTCAATCCCTGCCCGGTTAATAGCGATTCCCAGCTGGAGTTCCGAGGAGAAACCCGTGAAAGAGTGGCTACTGAGTGCACTTTCCGTCCTCTTGATAGGCGGCTACGGCTACTGGCACTTCCGCAATTACCGCAAACGCCGGGACAGTTACGTCGCTGAAGCGACGGCGCATGGCTGGACCTACCGCGAGCGAGACCGCAACCTCCTCGGCCGCTGTCATGGCGACCCTTTCCGCAATGGACGGCGGGCTCGGGCCTGGCACGTGATCACCGGAACCGACAAAGGCCGGGAGTTCACTTCATTCGAGTACAGCGCGGTCCACGGCTACACGGACAACGACTCCAACGAGCGCCCGGAACGATGGTTCACCCAGATCTTCGCGCTGCGCATGCCCGGCAGGATGCACAGCCTGGCCGTGCAGCCCAAGGGCGTGCTCGGAAAGCTCGCCGGCGGCCTCGGCTTCAGCCGTAACCCCGTCGGCGATGCCGCATTCGATCAGCGGTGGTCACTCGACGGGGCGCCCGACGACCTCACCCCGCAAGTGCGGAGCTGGCTCGCCGCGCGGCAACGCCCGTTCCGGCTCACCGCGGGTGAGTTGTGGATCTGGAGCGAAGGCCGGATGGATGTGGCACGCATCGACCCGGCCCTGAAGGAGTTGCACGAACTCGCCGACGCGCTGGCCAAGCGTCAACCCCGCTGACCGCCACAACCCGGCGAGACCCAGAACCAGAAGCCGAGAACCTCACCCCGCGGTGAAAGACACCGAATGCCAGCCCGTCGCCCCATCGGGCACCGGGTCGGCGACGTGGTCGGTCTGGGTGTAGCCGGACTGGTCGGTGGCGCGGACGGTGACGGTGTGGCCCCCGGCGGCGGCAGTCAGTTCCGCCCACCACATCCGCCAGGTGTCCTTGTTCACCTCCGCCGACAGGTGCGCTTGCTGCCACGGTCCCTGGTCCAGCCGGACCTCCACCTTCTCGATTCCGACGTGCTGTGCCCACGCCGTCCCGGCCACCCGCACCGCACCCGCAGGTACCGAAGCGCCGGAGGCGGGGCGGTCGATCCGCGACTCGGTCTTGATCGGGGCCTGTTCCGCCCAGCCGCGTTGCAGCCAGTACGACTGGCGCGCATCCCAGGTGGTGAATTCCAGGTCGGTGACCCACTTCGTGGCCGAGACATAGCCGTACAGGCCGGGGATCACGATGCGCGCCGGGAAACCGTGCTCGATCGGCAGTGGTTCGCCGTTCATGCCGATCGCCAGCATCGCGCCGCGATTCGGGTCGAGTGCGACGGTGGCGGGGGTACCGCACGTGAAACCGTCCACACTGGTCGCGAACATCTGCTGGGCGCCGGGCCGCACGCCCGCCTCGGTGAGCAGGTCGATCAGGTCCACGCCGATGAAGTCCGCAGTGGACACCAGATCCCCGCCGACCTCATTGGACACACAGGTGAGCGTCACCGTCCGCTCGACCAGCGGGCGGTTCCGAATGTCCGAATAGGACAGTGTGATCTCCCGGTCGACCATGCCGTGGATCTTCAGCTGCCACTCGTCGGTCCGCACCTGCGGCACCACGAACGCGGTGTCGATCCGGTAGAAATCCGCGTTCGGTGTGATGAACGGCGGGGAACCGAGGTTCACGAAGTCCGCGTCCGGCGGCAGGGGCGGGGCTTTGCGCGCGGGGATCAGCGGCCCGATCGACGCACGCGAGCTTGCCGCACTGCCGGTATCGGCGATGATCTCACCGGCGATCGCGGCGGCACCCGCGCCCACGGCCACGGTCGCCCCGCGCTGCAGGACCTGCCGCCGGGTCAGCCCGGTACGAGGTTCGGCATCGGCGGGCAGCGCACGCCGGTGCAGCCAGCCGAAAACCAGCATCGCCGCGACCATCGCGAGCACCGGCGCCAGCAACGCCAGCTCCCCGACGTCGGTGCGCTGGTAGACCGCGACGATCCCGAAGACCCCCAGCAACCCGATGAGCACCTGCCCCGGCCCCGCACTACGGCGGGACAGCTGCCCGGTGAGCACCGCGAACCCGGCCAGCACCACGGCCAGCCCGATCTTCAGCACGGTCTTGTCGGCCGTCCCGAGGGTCCGCTCCGCCCACACCACGACCGGATGCGGGCTGTGCGCGATGACGAAATCGGCCACCGCGACGAACGGCGACGCCTGATACCCGACGAACGCCGCCACGAAGTGCCCCACGCCGAGCGCGGTGACCAGCGCGACCAACCCCAGGAACGTGGCCATGGCAAGCGAAAGCCGGGGCGCAGCGATGGACGGGGCCTGCTTCAAGGCACTCACCTCACCATCTTCGGCGGTGCACTGTGGACGATCACGGCTTGCTCACCGGCCGGCCGGATCAGGCGAGCGCACGCCGGAACCGCTCCTCTTCCACCCGCCAGTAGCCGTGCTCGGCGCCGTCGATGAGGATCACCGGCACCTGATCGCCGTACTCGGCACGCCATTCCGGGTCGCTGTCCACATCCGCGGTCTCCCAGGGCACGCCCAGTTCACCGCAGATCCGCGCGACGTCCGCCTCGGCCACCTCGCACAGGTGGCATCCGGCGCGGCTCATCACCGTGACCTTGTGCACCAGGCCAGCATAGGCCTCACCGCAGCTTGAGCCGCCGCAGCTTCCCGGTGGCCGAATGCGGCAACCGCTCGGCGAACTCCACGGTGTGCGGCACCTTGTACCCGGCCAGCTGCTCCGCGCACTGATCCACCACCTGCTGCTGCGACAGCGCGGCGCCGTCGGCAGGCACGACGACCGCCTTCACCGCCTCGCCGCTGCGTTCGTCGACCACCCCGACGACGGCGGCTTCGGCCACCTCGGGCAGCTGCGAGATCACTTCTTCGACCTCGTGCGGGAAGACGTTGAAGCCGTTCACGATGATCAGGTCGTTGGCCCGGTCGACCAGGTGCAGATCCCCGTCGGAGTCGAGGTAGCCGACATCGCCGGTACGGAACCAGCCCTGCTCGTCCGGGCCGTACGCACCGTCCGGCCAGTAGCCGGAGAACAGGTTGGCGCCGCGGATCGACACCAGCCCAGTGCCGCCGCTGGTCTCGAACACGTCGGCCATCTCGTCCGGGTCGAGACCGGCCTCGTCGCTGGAGCCGTCGCTGTCCACCAGCCGAAGCTCCACACCGGGCAGCGGACGGCCGACCGAGCCCGGCTTGGGGTACCCGGTGACCATGGTCGTGGTGACCACCGGCGCGCATTCAGTGAGGCCGTAGCCCTCGTACACGTCGTAACCGGTGGCTTCGCGGATAGCAGCGAGCACCTTCGGATGCAGGGGCGCGGCGCCGGACGTCATCACCCGGATCGTGGCGAGACCGCGTCGCAGCTCGTCCGGACCGAGCGCGGCGAATTCGTTGTACATGGTGGGTACGCCGGCAATCGCCGTGACGCCGTGACGCACGCAGTCGTCCAACGTGCGCCGCGCCTCGAAACGCTCGGACAGCACCAGCGAAGCAGCCTTCGCGGTCGCGAGGAGCAAACCGGGGCCGAGCCCGTAGACGTGGAACAGCGGGATCGAGACGAGCAACTTGTCGTCGGCTTCGAGCTGGCCGTCAACTCGGGTCAGCTGGTCGAGGTTGGCCAGCAGCGCGCGGTGCGACAGCTGTACGCCGCGCGGTGGGCCAGTCGTACCTGACGTGTACGAGATGACAGCGATGTCTTCGCCCACACGACCGAAGTCCACGGGCGCGCCGCCGCTCGCGGCACGCGGCGGCAGGGCCGTGATTCCCTCCGGAAGCTCCGCACCGGGCTCTCGCTCCAACACGAACCGCGCGCCACTGTGCACGAGCAGCTGGTGCAGCTCGGGAGACGGCGCCTGTGACGACACGGGGACCGCGATACCGCCCGCGCGCAACACCGCGAAGAACGCCACCGCGAAGTCGGCCGAGGTTGGCAGACGCACCACGACTCGATCACCCGGTTCAAGACCGGCGGTGACGAGCTGCCGGGCCTCGGCGTGCGCAGCCAGGTCGAGTTCTCGCCAGGTCAGCGTGATTTCGGTACCGGTCTCGATGATCGCCACGTGGTCCGGCCGCTGGCCGGCCGCCTCGGCAAGCAGCCCGGCGACGCCGTGCGCAGTACTGATCCGATCCACCCCGGCCCCTCTCGTCCGTTCGCCGATTCGCACCCATTTCACCCGTCATGGGGATGCCGCGAGATCGTCGCACCTCCGCTATCCCGGGACACTACCTACTTCGCGGTAACAACACGTATGCTGCACTGCGTCGCCGGGTGGCGTTGATCACTATCCGGCGCCGCGACGAGGGGGTCACCATGCCGAAACTGCCGGTCCACGAGGTTGTAGGGCATGCGGTGCGACTCGCCCCTGCCCGCCCGTCCAGCCGCCGCGCCGCACCCGGGACCGTCGGAGGTGCCGCCTGATGACCCGCCCGATCACGCTCTCCGGCCGGCGCGGCCCGGTCGCGATGTTCGCCGAACGTGTGTTCGGTTCGCCGGCGGTCCCGCTGACCCGCCCGGCGGGCACGCCGGACGCGGCCGAGACCGCCAAGGCCGAAGCCTGGGCGCTGGTCGACGCTGCGCAGAAAGGTGACGCATCGGCGTTCGGCCGGCTCTACGACCGGTACGTGGACGTGGTGTATCGCTACGCGCTGTTCCGTCTCGGCGACCGCGACCTGGCCGAGGACGTCACGAGCGAGACTTTCCTGCGGGCACTGCGCCGGATCACTTCGGTTAGCTACCAGGGCCGCGACGTCGGCGCGTGGTTCGTCACCATCACCCGCAACCTGATCCTCGACCACGTCAAGTCGAGCCGGTTCCGCCTGGAGGTGGTGACCGACGAGGTGACCGAGCCGGGCGGCCCCGCGGCCACGGTCGGCCCCGCCGCGCAGGCCGGCCCGGAACAGCAGGCGATCGCCGGCGCCACCCGCGCCGAGCTGCTGCGTTGCGTTGCCGAACTCGGCGAGGACCAGCGCGAATGCATTGTGCTGAGGTTTCTGCAGGGCCTGTCGGTGGCCGAGACGGCGCAGGTGATGCACCGCAACGAGGGCGCGATCAAGGCACTCCAGCACCGTGCCGTGCGCAGGCTGGCCCAGCTGCTGCCCACCGGCCTGCGGTGATACCGCCGTCCGGATCGTCGGAAGGCGTAACTTTCGCGTCTTCTTAATCGTTTTCCACACAGACCGGCGGTCAGGGCCGGCGCAGGTGGAGACGGAGCAGCACCGTGGGCGTGCCCGGGCGGTTTTCGCGCGAACGGGCCGAGAGCGAGCGGTTCGACCGCGCACTCGGCACCGCGGCGCGCCGACCCGGCGACGAGTTCGCCGACGAGCTGGCCGTGGTCGGCGAACTTCGTGAACTGGGCGCCGCGGGTGCTCCGGATCCGCCGACCCGCGCCCGAATCCGTGCGGAGATCGAAGGACGGCTCGGCAGCCCGCTGTCCCGGCGGCGGCGCAGGCCACGCCTGACCGAGCTGGTGGCGGCTGGGATCGTGGTCCTGCTCGGCCTGGCCGGGCTGACCCTGCTGCTGTCCCGCAACGCGCTCCCTGGTGACACGCTGTACCAGCTGAAACGCGCGGGCGAGGCGACCGCCCTCGGGCTGACCTTCGATCAGGCCGGCAAAGCCGGGAAGCATCTGGAATTCGCCGCCGACCGGCTGGCCGAGCTGGCCCGCCTCAGCGACGCCTCCCCCACCGTCTACCAGAGCGTGCTCACCGACTTCGGCAGCCATGTGCAGGCCGGAACCCGCGAAGTCACCGCGCTCGCCACACAGCACAGCGACGAGCCCCGGCTGGCCGAACTCGCGTCGTGGGCGCAAGCGGAATCCCGGCAGCTGGCCATCGAGCAGGCACGTGCTCCCGCCGCTACACAGAAGGACTTCGCCGGCGCGCACGGCCTGCTGACGCGGGTCCACGAGCGCACCACCGCGCTCGGCTCGCGGCTCGCCTGCTACCTGATCACCACCGGCCGAACCGACGAGCTGGGCCTGCTTCCGGCGACGGGCCCGTGCGCCCCGCAACCCGAGCCGTCCGGTGGTCCCACCCTCGGCAGCCTGGCGCCGGTTCCCACCGCACCGCGGACGTCCGCCGCGCCTTCCCCGACCGCCACGACCACTCCGGCCAAGCCGGATCTCGCGGTCACGAGCGCGCCGACGCCGTCGGCCGGCAGTGTGCCGAGCCGCCCGCCACACTCGGCCGTACCGCCGCCGATCACCGCGCCGACCTCGCCGCGGATACCGGCTCCGGCGACGACGCGGCCACCGGTCGTCTCGATCCCGCCGCTGCTGCCCGGGCTGCCCCCGATCGTGATCGGCTGAGCCCGCCTGGACCGGAGGGAGGCTCCGGCCACATCTCCAACGGGTGACTCGCGCGATCGCTACCCTGTGCTGCAGGACCCGGCCCTCCCGGCGCGCCGGGGCTTGGTCGAACGTGGAGGCGGTGTGCGTGTCAGCTTGGCGTGGCAAGGATAAGAGTCAGGAACTGGAGCGGCTCGCCACGCTCGCGGGCGAGGCGTCGGCGCAGGCCGCGACCACGGTCGCCGAGCCGCCCGCGCCGCCTGCCCCGCCCGACCTCACCGCGGCCGCGTTCTTCGACGTGGACAACACCATGATGATGGGCGCGTCGATCTTCTACTTCGCCCGCGGGCTGGCCGCGCGCAAGTTCTTCACCTCCGCCGACCTCGCCGGTTTCGTCTGGCAGCAGGTGAAGTTCCGGATCGGCGGCCGGGAGAACAAGGCCGACATCAAGTCCCACCGCGAGCGCGCACTGTCCTTTGTGGCCGGTCGCACGGTGGAGGAGCTCACCACGATCAGCGAGGAGATCTACGACGAGCTGATGGCGGACAAGATCTGGTCCGGCACCCGCGCGCTGGCCCAGATGCACCTCGACGCCGGGCAGCGGGTGTGGCTGGTCACCGCCACCCCGATCGAACTGGCCTCGATCATCTCCCGCAGGCTCGGCCTCACCGGCGCACTCGGCACGGTCGCGGAGACCAAGGACGGCGTGTACACCGGACGGCTCGTCGGCGACATGCTGCACGGCCGGGCCAAAGCACACGCGGTCCGCGCGCTCGCCGCGCGCGAAGGGCTGAACCTCAAACGCTGCGCGGCTTACTCGGACTCACAGAACGACGTGCCGATGCTGTCGGTGGTGGGCACCGCGGTGGCAGTCAACCCGGACAGCGGCCTGCGCGACGTCGCGCGCGCCCGTGGCTGGGAGATCCGCGACTTCCGCACCGGCCGCAAGGCCGCCCGCATCGGCGTGCCCTCGGTGCTCGGCGCCGGCGCGCTGGCCGGCGCCGTGGCGGCGGGAATCGCCTACCGCCGCCGCTGACCCGGGTCACGCCGAGCTGTGAAGGGTCCCTTCACGGACCAGAATGCCGTGAAGGGACCCTTCACAGCCCCAGCGTCCGTGAAGGGTCCCTGCACGGCTCAGTCCAGGATCGCGGTGGCCTCGAGTTCCACCAGCAGACCCGGCTCGGCCAGCGCCGCCACCCCGATCCCGGTGAACGGCGCCTGCGGCAGGTACCCCAGCTTCGCCGCGGCGCGCTCCAGCCCTTTCTGGAACCCGCTCATCTTGTCCGGCGTCCAGTCGACGAGATAGCAGGTCAACCGCACCACATCGGAGAACTTCGCGCCGGCCTCCGCCAGTGCGGTGGCGACATTGAGGTAGCACTGCTCGACCTGCGCGGCGAAATCGCCTTCGCCGACCAGCTTGCCGTCCGCATCGCAGGCCACCTGACCGGCCACGAACACGAACCGCGAACCGGTGCCGACGGACACCTGCCGGTAGAGATCGACCTTCGGCAACCCGCCCGGGCTGACCAGGGTGACGGCCATTGCTGAACTCCTTCCGCGAAACACCTGACCCGGCCATTCTATAGCATAAATATGCTATAGAATTCGCCCCATGGCGAGAACGAGCGATCCGGCGGTGCGCACCCGGCTGATCGAACGGGCGGCACAGCTGCTGCGCACCCGCGCACCGCTCACCCTGCGGTCGCTCGTGGCCGGCACGAACGTGTCCACAATGGCTGTCTACACCCACTTCGGCGGCATGGACGGGCTGTGGAAAGCCTTGCGCCAGGAGGGTTTCACCCGGCTGGCCGGTCGGCTGGCCGAAGTCCGGCCGACCGCCGATCCGGTACGCGATCTCACCGCGCTGGTGTCGGCCTACCTCGGCAACGCACTCGATCACCCCGACCTGTACCGGGTCATGTTCGACGCGAACTTCGCCCTCGAGGACGCCCAGGCCGCCGACGACACGCTGGAATACCTGGTGCAGGCCGCCGCCCGCGGACGGCAGGCGGGCCGGTACCGCGAGAACGTGGACGCGCTGGAGTTGGCCACGCAGACCTGGGCCATCGCACACGGGCTGGTGTCACTGGTCGCGAACGGCCCATTGCCCCGCACCGCGCTCGAGCACGGCGTCCCCCTGCTCACCGCGCTGTTCGTCAGCGTCGGGGACGAGCCGCAGCGGTGCCGCCGCTCGGTGCGGCGGGGCTGGCGCGTGCCGGGCTGACCCGCCCGCTCAGCCGCGGAACACGTCGCGGCGCCGGGAAAGCCTGCGGTAGAGCGTGTGCTGGATCGACTCCCGGACCTGATCGGTCAGGGTGAACACGAGCATCGGGTCGTCCGCCGCGTCCGGGCCGTATTCGTCGGTGCGGATCGGCTCGCCGAACTCGATGGTCCACTTCGTCGGCAGCGGTATCGCGCCGAATGGACCGAACAGCGGGAAAAACGGGGTGATCGGGAAGTAGGGCAGGCCGAGCACCCGGGCCAGCAGCCGGACATCCCCGATCTTGGGGTAGGTCTCCTCGGCCCCGACCACCGATACCGGGACGATCGGCACCCCCGCGCGCATCGCCGCGGACACGAACCCGCCACGGCCGAACCGCTGCAGCTTGTACCGCGCGGAGAACGGCTTGCCGATGCCCTTGAAGCCCTCCGGCCACACGCCGACCAGCTCGCCGCCGGACAGCAGCCGCTCGGCATCGGCGTTGCAGGCCAGCGTCTGCCCGGACTTGCGGGCGAGCGAGGCGACCAGCGGAAGCTTGAACACCAGATCGGCGCCCAGCCCGCGCAGGTGCCTGCCACGGGTCTCGTCGTGCACGGCGATCATGGTCATCAGCGCGTCCAGCGGCAGCGTGCCGGAGTGGTTGGACACCAGCAGCGCGCCGCCCGCGGTGGGCAGGTGCTCGACGCCGAAGGTGTCCACGCGGAACCACTTCTCGTACAGCGCGCGCAACGGCGGCAGCAACAGCGTCTCGGTCAGCTCCGCGTCGAAGCCGAACTCGTCCACCGGGTAGTCGCCGGTGAGCCGGTGACGCAGGAAGGCGAGCGCCTCGCGCACCGCGGCCGGCAACGGGTCGGGCTCCGGCGACGGCGCGGTGGCCGCGGGGAACGCGACGACCGGCGCCGCGGCGGGCGGCGCCGCGGCAGGCGGCTCGGGAGCTGCCGTCTTCTCGCGGCCGGGCGCGTGCAGCGGGATGACCTGTGCCTCGGCACCGTTCACGGGATACGCCTCACTTCCGGGCCTGGTCGCGCGATTCATCGGCCGGCCTGCCCGGTGACGGCGGCCACCAGCACCTTGCCGGCCAGACCGGCGAGCCGTCCGCCGTCGACCACCGGGCGCAGGCCGCGGCCGGCCACGTAGTCGTCGAACGCCTCGCGGGTGCTCCAGCGGGGGGTGTAGCCGAATTCCTTCTTGAGCTTGGTGATGTCCACGACGCGGCCGAAGTTGAGCAGCCGCAGCTGATCGGCGGAGAAGTCGACCACGTGGGCGCCACGCAGCAGACGGCCGACCGAGGGCACCACCGAACCCGGCATCGGCAGCCCGATCCGCCCGGCGCGGCGGATCGCCTGCGAGACCGTGAGCACGCCATCGGCGGCCACGTTGAACACGCCCGGCTTCTCCTCCAGCGTCGCCTGCTCCATCACCGACAGCGCGTCGGAGCCGTGCAGCAGCTGCAGCCGCGCGTCGTAGCCGAAGACCGTGGGCACGACCGGCAGCGCGAAGTAACGCGCCAGCACCGTGTCGACCTCAGGGCCGATGATGTTCGCGAAGCGGGCGAGCGTGACGCTGATGTCCGGCCGACGCCGCATCAGCCCGCGTACGTAGCCCTCCATCTCCACCGCGTCCTTCGCGTACCCGCTGGACGACGCTGGGATCAACTCCGAATCCTCGGTGAACACGGCCTGCGAACGCGCCCCCGCTCCGTACACCGCCGCAGTGGACTTCACCACCAGCTTGCGCACCTTCGGCGCCCGCTGGCAGGCCGCGAGCAGCCGCATGGTGCCGATCACGTTCACTTCCTTGACCGCCGAACGACGGCTCGGCCCGGCCGGGTGCGCGGTGCACGAGGTGTGCACGACGGTGTCCACGCCGGCGCTGCTGATCACCTTCGCGATGAGCGGGTTGCGGATGTCGGCACGCACGAACTCGGCCCGGCCCATCCGCCGCAGCACTTCCTTGGCCGGCGGCGCGGTGTCCACCCCGATCACCCGCTCGAACTCCGGGGCGGTGCCGAGCCGGGCGAGCAGCCTGCCGCCGAGGTCGTCGGAGACCCCGGTGACGAGCACGACGTTCGAGGCCATGGGACTCCCTGATCGACAGCGGTGCGCTGGGACAACGGGGCCGGTACAGAAGGGGACCGCGCTCACCCGCAGCGCGCGCGAACCTGCACTCACTGGAAGCATCGCGCGGAGGCACCGGCCATGTTACCGGCCGTTCCCGGCCCGCTGACCAGGTCTTACCCGGTTTTTACAGGGGATGTCCGAAGTGCGGCGCACACCTCACCCGAACGGGCGAGGTTGCCCGTAACACGGACGTGGCCCGTCCAGAGACTGGACGGGCCACGGACCTCAAGCGGCGAACCGGCTCACTTGCCGGCCTTGCGCCGCTGCACTCGCGTGCGGCGCAGCAGCTTGCGGTGCTTCTTCTTGGACATGCGCTTGCGGCGCTTCTTGATCACCGAACCCATGGGCGCTCCTCAGTTGTCGTCGGTCACGCTGCCCGGCGCAGCGTCCAACGGGTGGAGCGCACAGGCACGAGCGGTTTTCCAGGTTACCCGCGCCCCGGCACGGGCCGGTCGGCGGGCATGGTTTGCCACCTGCCCGGCGACCGGCGGGCGCGAGCGCACCCCACCGCCCGCGAGCGGGCGGAGGCGGCCTGCCCCGACGTCAGCCGACGTCGTAATAGGCACCCTGCAGGTACTCGTGCACCGCCTTCTCCGGCACCCGGAACGACTTTCCCACCCGAACCGCGGGCAGCTCGCCGGAATGCACCAGCCGGTACACGGTCATCTTGGAGACCCGCATCAGCGTGGCCACTTCGGCTACGGTCAAAAACTGGACCTGCCCCACCGAGGGCAGCTCCTCCTTCTTGCCAGGCGACATGATCACCGCGTCCTTCGACACGTGTCGCGCCACAAGGCTTCCCCACCTGTGGTATCGACACGCACGTGCTCTGTCGAGAGTAGCGGGACAGGTGGGACTCGTGCGACGCCTGTCACCAGGATGGGCCTGCACCTGCGGGTTCGCGCTACCCGGACGGACCAGACGCCGTCCGGTTCGCCCGATTTCCTCAGTGCTCGTGTTCGCGGCCGAGCTCGACGGAACGGTCGCGCGCGGCCTCGATCGCGTCCAGCAGCGCGGCCCGCACGCCGTGCTTCTCCAGCTCCCGGATGCCGTTGATGGTGGTGCCCGCGGGCGAGGTGACCGCCTCACGCAGCAGCACGGGGTGGTCCTCACCCTCGGCGAGCATTTTCGCCGCACCGACCGCGGACTGGATGATCAGCTGCCCGGCCAGCGCGCGCGGCAGGCCCAGCAGGATCCCGGCGTCGATCATGGCCTCGACCAGGTAGAAGAAGTACGCCGGGCCGGAGCCGGACAGCGCGGTCACCGCGTCCTGCTGCTTCTCCGGCACCTCCACGACCTGCCCGACGTGCGAGAGCAGCTCCTTCACCACGGCCACGTGCGCCGCGGTCGCGTACCGTCCCGGGGAGATCGCGCTCATCGCCTCGCCGACCAGCATCGGCGTGTTCGGCATCACCCGCACCACCGGCACGCCCTCGGCGAGACTGCGTTCGTAGAGCACCGTCGGCAGGCCCGCGCACAGCGAGACCACCAGCGACGACGGCCCGAGCAGCGGCACGAGCTCGGCCAGCACCGGCTCGATGTCCTGCGGCTTGACCGCGACCACGAGCACGTCCGCCCGCTTCGCCGCGTCCTCGACGGTGACCGCGCGCATGCCCGGGTACCGGGTCTCCAGCTCCCGCGCCCGGTCCTCGTACCGCTCGGTGAAGAGCAGGTCACCCGGCGCGTGCCCGCCCTTCAGCAGGCCCGACAGCAGGGCTTCCCCGATCTTTCCGGCTCCCAGCAGCGCGATGACAGTCATGCTGCCAGCGTGCCAAACGGCGTTCAGCCGCGCGGGGCCGGGGCGAGCGCGAGCTGGCGGACCTGGGCGACGAGCCTGCCCTGCGCGTCCACGACCGTGGCGTCGGAGTCGAACCACGGTTCGTGCACCGACCGCGATTCGACGAAGATGCGCAGCCAGCCCGGAGCGGGCCGGGTCCGCAGCAACGCGCTCAGCTGCACGGCGGGCGCCCAGCCGCGGTGCCCGAGGTTGGCCACCACCGGCGGGTTGAGATCGCCGGCCAGCAGCGCGAAGTGGACGTCCACCTCGCCGGCGCGCGGCCGGGCCCACAGCCCCAGCCGAGGCGGATCGCCGGTGCGCCCGGTGAGGAAGCCCGCCATACCCGGATCGATCCGCACGTCGCAGCTCTTGGCCAGGTGGAACGGGCTTTCGGAGAGCTCCCCGCCGAGTGCGGGCGCGCCCGGCGGCGGTTCCACGGGCAGGTGCGGCGACTCCGTCCACTCCGGACGGCGCATCGGCAACCGGCCGGTCGTCACCCGCGCCTCCACACAGCTGCGGCCCCGCTGTTCCAGGGACACCGCCACCACCGTCGCGTGGCGGCCCACCTTGCGCACGTCGGTGCGCAGCAGCACCGGGCCGAGCGCGGGCGCGTGCAGGAACTCGGCGCTCACGGCGAGCGGATCGACCGTGGCCTCGCCCCGTTCCCGCAGCACGGCGGCGGCGGCGCGGGCGAGCACCACGACCAGGAATCCGCCGTGCGGATGGGAGCCGATCGCCCATTCCGCGCGCAGGGTCGCGGTGAAGGTGCCATCTCCCAGCGACCGGACCGCGGTGGCCGCGTCGAACGCGGTCTCGGTGTCGTCGGCCGCGGTCACGGACGCCCGGCCACGGCGGGACGGCGCGCGGGGCGGAATCCGGGGAGGCCGGAAGTCGACGAACGCAACGGTTTCACGTCCGGCACCCTATCTTTCCGGTCCGGGGCAGAGCAGACGAAAAGACCGGTTACCGCCCGGAAAGCCGATCAAGATCACAGTGCGGTCACTGCCCCAGGTGCAACCGGGCGAACAGCAGTGCCTCGGCCAACGCCTTCGCCCGGGTGGCCGCACCGCTGGCGTGCCGGGTGTTCACTTCGAGCACGACCTGCCCGGCGAACCCGTCGCGGACCAGCTTTTCCAGCAGTTCCGCGCACGGCTGCCCGCCGTGTCCGGGAATCAGGTGCTCGTCCTTGGGCACCCCCGTACCGTCCGCGAGGTGCACGTGGCTGAGCCCGCCGGCCATCCGGTCGGCCAGCGCGAGCGCGTCCATCCGGGCCGCCGCGGTGTGCGACAGGTCCAGGGTGTAGTGCCGGAACCCCACGTCGGTCGGGTCGATCGACGGCCGGAACGCGGACACCCGGGCCTCGCGCGAGCCGCCGGGCGGTCGCACCTTGAACATGTTCTCGACCGCGACCTCGACCCCGCTGCTCTCCTCCAGTTCGGCCACCAGATCGGGGAACGCGTCGCCGTAGCGGCGCTGCCAGCGGAACGGCGGGTGCACCACCACGGTGCGCGCACCCAGCTCCACAGCCGCGTCCACGGACCTGCGCAGCCGCACCTCCGGATCCGGCGACCAGACCCGCTGGGTGATCAGCAGCGACGGCGAATGCACCGACAGCACCGGCATCCCGGTGCGCTGCGCCTGCTCGCGGACCGCGGCGACGTCCTGGCTGACCGGGTCCGCCCAGACCATCACCTCGACCCCGTCGTAGCCGAGGTCGGCGGCCAGCTCGAACGCGGTACCGGCCCGCAACGGCCAGACCGAGGCAGTGCTCAGCCCGACCGGTACCGGCTTCTCCGCGGCGCTCACGGGCCCATCCTGCCCTGTCCGCGCCGGCAGGCGGTTACTTGGCCACCAACAGCAGGGCCGCCGGGGACACCGTGACCACCAGCCCGACGAGGATCGCCAGCAGCGTGGTCTGCAGATCCTCCGCCCGGCGGATCTTCCGCACGATCCACACCAGCGCGACGATCACCAGGAGCGAGGCGACCAGCGCGGCGGGCGCGAGGTTGACCCACAGCCAGTTGAAGCCGAGCCAGACTCCGGCACCGCCGATGACGCCCAGCGCGAGCTGCCCGGCGAGAGTCAGCCACTGCTTGCCGGGAGACGCCGTCGAGACGGCTTCCGCCTCGGCTGCGGGCTCCTCGGCGGCGGCTTCCCCGCGGGCTTCTTCGTCCTCGTACTCCTCGTCGTAGGCGTAGCCGTCGTCGCTCTCGAAGTCGGGGCCGCCCTCGGCGTACGCGGAATCGGCGAACTCGGCCTCGTACTCGGAGAGGTCGTCGAGCTGTTCGTCCTTGCCGCCCGGGGCGAACGGCATGGGAGCCGGATAGCCCGCGGTGGGCGGACCGGCGTCGTAGTCGTCCGCCTCGGCCGGGTAGCCGCCTTCGGCGTACCCGTCTTCGGCGGCGTACGCCTCGTCGCCCTCGACCGGGTAGCCCTCGTCGTCGACGTAGTCCTCGTCGGCGTAGCCCTCCTCGGGCGCCGCAGGGGGCACCACCGGCATCACGCCGACCTCGGTGTCCTCCAGCTGCTCCTGCTGACGGCGCTTACGCCAGCCGGCCAGCCCGGACGGACGCGCGTCTTCGGCCGGGGCGGCTTCGGCCTCCGGCGGAGGGCCGGTCACCGCGTCGAACTGCTCGGTATGCGGCTCCGACTTGGGCGCGGGACGGCGCGCCGGGGCACGCCTCGGCCGTTGCGGGGCCGGGGTGGGGAACGCACCGCTGGCCATCGGCTGCTCGGGAGCTTCGGCCTCCGGCGCACCGTCCAATCTGGACGACAGCGCGCCGTTCGGCGGTGCCGGAGGGCGCACCGGCGACAGCTGGTTCTGGGTCTCCTCCGCCGAGGTGGCGGGCGGTTGCGGGCGGCGTGGAGGCACCGGCATCTGCCCCGACTCCTGCGGCACGGGCGGGAACTGCCCGGTCTCCGGTGGACGCACGTAGCCGGATTCCTGCGGCGCGGGCGGACGCGGATAGACGCCCGATTCCTGCGGACCGGCGGGCGGGCGCGGGTACTGCCCGGATTCCTGCGGCGCAGGCGGACGCGGATAGACGCCGGACTCCTGCGGACCGGCCGGCGGACGCGGGTACTGCCCGGACTCCATCGGCGGATGGGGCGGGCGCCCGGCCTCCGGCTGCGGCGCCGGACGGGACCGCGGCTCGCCCTGCGGCACCGGGGGCCGCGGATACGCGCCGGACTCCTGCTGGCCGTTCACCGGGCGCGGGTGCACGCCGGACTCCTGCGGGACAGGCCGGGACCCTTCCGGACGGCGCCGGCCACCGCGGGAGGGCGGTGGCGGGGTGCCGCCGTCCGCGGTCACCCGGTCGATGATCGCCTGGGGCGCGGTGTCGGTCATCCGCGACCGGCGCGGGCCGGTTTCCGGCGCTTCCTCTTCGTCCTCGGCGGCCCTGCGCCTGCGTCGCCGTCCGCCGTCGACCTGCTGCCCGTGCTGGGCGAGCAGTTCGGCCACGGTCTTCTGGGGCTGGTCGCCGCCGGTCTGATCGGTCATACCGTGCTGTCCAAAGCGCGCTCGGGGTTGGTTGTGTGCACTCGGCCACGCACGCATACGGCGCCGCGCGCACTGAACACCGTGCTGTACATGTCCGTCACCTCTCCACCGTGCCTGGTCTTCGCGAGCCAAGTCCAGTCAGCTGCTGTCACCGGTCCTCCCCGTTCGCCGAAACGCCGGCGAGGGCGGCCCCAGTGTCGTCGGTCCCGTTCGCCAGGTCCAGCCGCCGCAGAATGACGCCCTCTCGCAGCGCCCAGGGGCAGATCTCCAGTTCCCCGACCGAGAGTGCCCGCATCGCGGCCTGCGCCACCAGCGCGCCGGCCACCAGCTGGTGCGACCGGCTGGGGCTGACCCCTTCCAGTTCCGCCAGATCCGCCGCGGGCATCCGCGAGACGAAGGAAATGAGCTGGCGCAGCGCGGTGTCGGTGAGCGTACGGCGCACCCTGGGCCCGGCCGCCGAGGGGGCGGAGCCGGTGAGCCGGGCCAGCGACCGGAACGTCTTCGAGGTGGCCACCACCCGGTCCGGGCGGCCGGCCCGGGCGATCTTCCCGGCCAGCGGGCCGAGCTGGTCCTCCAGCCAGGCCGAGGTGGCCACGACCTCGGAGCGGGTGGGCGGATCGCGGTGGAACCGGGTCCGGGTGATGCGGCCCGCGCCGAGCGGCAGCGATTCGGCCAGCACTGGCTCCTCGTCGCGGCCCATCGCCACTTCGAGCGATCCGCCGCCGATGTCGAGCACCAGCAGCTGCCCGGCCGACCAGCCGAACCAGCGCCGGACCGCGAGGAAGGTCAGCCGGGCTTCGTCCACCCCGGACAGCACCCGCAGGTCCACGCCGGTCTCGGCGGCGACTCTGGCCAGCACCTTCGCCGAGTTCTTCGCCTCCCGCACCGCCGAGGTCGCGAACGCCAGCACGTCCTCGCAGCCAAGACGCACCGCGGAGGTGCGGGCCGCGTCGACCGCGTGGATCAGCTCTTCTTCACCGGAACGGCTGAGATCCCCGGCCCGGGTGATCTGCTCCGCCAGCCGCAGCACGGACTTCTCCGAGTGCATCGGGGTCGGATGCGCACCACGATGCGCGTCGACCACCAGCAGGTGGACGGTGTTCGAACCGACGTCGAGGACCCCTAGGCGCACGAGGAACCAGCGTACCGGTCCCACTGCCAGGTCTCGAAACTGTAACCAACACCACTCGGATCGAAATAGTCACCGGAACGGCCCACAATCGACCGCTCCGGCCGCCCCACCGGCGGCTTTGCCCGGACCGTCACGCTCACGATCCACGTGGACACGCCGGGCAACAATGCTGTGAAGGGTCCCTTCACGGACTCTGCGTCCGTGAAGGGACCCTTCACAGCTTTTCGGACCTCGGGAGAGACGAGGCTCAGGTCTCGAACTTGTAGCCGAGGCCGCGCACGGTGACCAGGTGCCGCGGGGACCCCGGATCCGGCTCGATCTTCGAGCGCAGCCGCTTGACGTGCACGTCGAGGGTCTTGGTGTCGCCGACGTAGTCCGCGCCCCACACCCGGTCGATCAGCTGGCCGCGCGTGAGCACCCGGCCGACATTGCGCAGCAGGTACTCCAGCAGGTCGAACTCCTTGAGCGGCAAGGAGACCTCGGCGCCGTCCACGGTCACCACGTGCCGTTCGACGTCCATCCGCACCGGGCCGGCGGACAGCACCAGCGGGGCCAGCTCGCCGTCCGTGCCGGGCTCGCCGCCGCGGCGCAGCACCGCACGCACGCGGGCGATCAGCTCCCGCGCCGAGTACGGCTTGGTCACGTAGTCGTCCGCGCCGAGTTCGAGCCCGACCACCTTGTCGATCTCGCTGTCCCGCGCGGTCACCATGATCACCGGGACGGCGGACCGCTGCCGCAGCTGTTTGCACACGTCGGTGCCGCTCATCCCGGGCAGCATCAGGTCGAGCAGCACGATGTCCGCGCCGTTGCGATCGAACTCTTCCAGCGCCTGCTGGCCGGTGCCGGCCACTGCCGCGGTGAAGCCTTCCTTGCGCAGCAAGAAGGCGAGCGGGTCGGCGAAGGACTCTTCATCCTCGACTATGAGAACCCTCGTCACAGGTTTCCTCCACGGTCTGGGCCGGAGATCTCCTGCCCGGTTGCCACGAGCCGGGTTGTCCGCTCGGGGGTCTTGTCCGGCTGTTTCGCCGTGGCGGGCTGCTTCACGCCACGGCCGGATTCGGCCGGTTCCGGCCGCACGTGCGCCGGAATACGCAGGGTGAACGTCGACCCGGTGCCCGATCGGCTCCACAGGCCGACCGAACCACCGTGGTTGGCCGCGACGTGTTTCACGATCGCCAGCCCGAGCCCGGTCCCGCCGGTGGCCCGCGAACGCGCCTTGTCCGCGCGGTAGAACCGCTCGAACACGCGTTGCTGCTCGTCCTCGGCGATGCCGATGCCGCGGTCGGTGACCGCGATCTCCACCATCCCGTCGCCGAGGCGCCGGGAGATGGACACCGGGCTGCCGGGCTGCGAGTACGCCACGGCGTTCTCCAGCAGGTTCGACAGTGCGGTCACCAGCAGTGTGCGGTCGCCCTCGACGAGCAGGCCGCTGGCCGCGTCGGTGGTGATGGTGATCTCCGCCGATTCCGCCGACAGCGTGGTGCGGCCGAGTGCCTCGCGCACGACCGCGTCGACCTCGACCACGTTGAGGTCCGGCAGGCGTTCGGCGCCCTGCAGGCGCGACAGCGCGATCAGCTCGGTGACCAGCTGGCCGAGCCGGGTGGACTCGCGCAGGATCTTGCCGCCGAACCGGCGGACCTCGGTCACGTCCTCGGCCGCGTCCAGCACCGCCTCGGTGAGCAGGGCGATCGCGCCGACCGGCGTCTTGAGTTCGTGGCTGACGTTCGCGACGAAATCGCGCCGCACCGCCTCCAGCCGGATGGCCTCGGAGTGATCCACCGCCTCCACCACGGTGAATCCGTCGCCGAGCGGGCGGACCTCGCCGAGCACCGCCTCCGGCTGGCGACGGCCGCGGCTCTCCAGCGGGGAGAGATCCACCTCCATCGGCTCGTCGGTCTCCACCACCTGCTCGGCCGCCTTGCGGGCGCGCGGATCGGCCTGGCTGACCCGGACCAGGCCCAGTTCGAAGGCCCGCGGGTTGTGCAGCACCAGATCACCGAACCGGTTGAGCACCACGACGCCGTTGTTCGAGGAACGGATCAGCCGCATCAGGAGTTCGGCGACGGTCGGCCCGGCAGGCCGGGCCGCCTCCCGCCGCGCGCGCCTCCGGGCCACCAGATAGCCGGCGACCGCGCCGACGACAAGGGCGCCGATGGCCGTCAGCAGGGCAACAGGCGTGGTCACACAAGAATCGTAAGCATCCCGGTCGCCTTTTGGCCTAGTCCGGGAAGCCTGGTCGTGAGGCGGGTGACACCTGCGAGGGACATGTTCGTCCCGGTGTCAGGCCCCGTTCACCCGGCCGAGACCTTCCCGGCGGATCTTCACCGGCCCTCCAGCGTGCCCTCTCCCGGACGTCCGAGCGGGACCGACCTGCTGTGAAGGGACCCTTCACGGACGCTGAGGCTGTGAAGGGTCCCTTCACAGCCTCTCTGCGAGCTGCCGGCCCGGGTGGTGGCAGGGCCTCTGTGGGAGCTTGGACACTGGGAGCCGTGACCCAAGTCCAAGACGCCTTCACGCTCGTGAGCTGTTCGACCGCGCCGGGCGCCAGGGAAGCAGGTCTGCTGTGAGGCGCACAACAGCAGGCCTCGCCGCCGTTCTGCTCACGGCCGGCTGCAGCAGCGGGAACATCGGCGCACCGGCGGACGCGCCGAAGGTGACCAATCTGGCGTTCGTGAACGCCGGGGAGAGCACCGCCGCGGTGAACGGCGTCAAGCAGGCGGTGGAGAAGGCGTTCAGCTACGACTCGGCCAAGCCGGACGAGGTGGCCAAGACCGAGCAGGAGTACCTCACCGGCGCCGCCCGCACCCAGTTCGACCAGACCTTCGCCGAGGTCCGCACCAGTCCGGTGACCACGAAGACGCAGGTGCTCGAAACCGGGCTCGCCGAGCTGCACCCCGGGCAGGCCAAGGTGCTCGCAGTGGTCGCGCAGCACAGCACCACTCCGGACGGAAAGCAGAATTCGGCGACCGCGGTCATGGTGCTGACCGCCGTACCGGGCAACGGCCATTGGGTCCTGCAGGATCTGGACCTGGACCCGCGCGGCCCGCTGGTCCAGCCGGACGGCCCCGGGCTGGGCCCGGCCACCACGCGCGACCAGGTGGTCGCCGCCGCGCAGCGAGACGGCCAGGTACTGCTGACCGTGGACGCGAAGAACGCCGACGCCGTCTACGACCGCTACGAGACCGTGGCCGCGGAACCCCTGCTGACCCAGTTTCGCCGCAGCCGCGACGAAACCCTGTCCCACATCCGCGCGAGCGGCACGACGACCACGGTGAACCCGCTGTCCGTCGCCGCCGTATCCAAGGTGAGCCCGGACGGTACGAAGGCAAGCGCGCTGTTCGGCGCGCTCGTCTCCAACCAGGCCCCTGATGCGAACGGCACGCAGGACCGTCGCCTGCCGGTCAAGCTGGACCTGGTCCGCCAGGGCGCGGACTGGAAAGTCTCCGCGATGCAAGTGGTCAACGCAACGCTGTGAAGGGATGCCTTCACGGACGCTGAGGCCAGGGTGTCGGCAAAGTTGGTCGGGGACCCGGCAGTGGGCGATGCGGAGGTGTGTGCGACCACCTCGTGGCGTGCGCCGGACCGGTTTCGGGTCTGTGAAGGGACCCTTCACAGACTCAGAGTCCGTGAAGGGTC